>NZ_JCANQV010000156.1:0-13883 GCF_059553635.1 Candidatus Streptomyces philanthi | reverse complement strand
GCCGCCGCCCGCCCCCGACGGAAGGGCCCGTACGTGAAGCTCTCCCTCGTCGTCCCCTGTTACAACGAAGAGGCCGTGCTCGACCGGTTCGACACCGCACTGCGCACCGCCCTGGACGCCCTCTGCGTCGAGTACGAGATCCACTACGTCGACGACGGCAGCACCGACGGCACGCTGGGACGGCTGCGCGCCCTCGCCCGGCGGCACTCCGGCACCACGCGTTACCTCTCGTTCAGCCGGAACTTCGGCAAGGAGGCCGCCATACTGGCCGGCCTGCGCGCGGCCACCGGCGACGCGGTGATCCTCATGGACGCCGACCTCCAGCACCCGCCCGAGCTGATCGGCCGGATGCTCGACCTGCATCTGCTCGGCCACGACCAGGTCGTCGCCCGCCGCGACCGCACCGGCGACCGCCCGCTGCGCCGCACGCTCAGCCGTTTGTACTACCGCGCCGTCAACACCTGGGTGGACGTCGAACTCGCGGACGGTGCGGGAGACTTCCGGCTGCTGTCGCGGCCCGCCGTGGACGCCCTGCTGTCGCTGCCGGAGTACAACCGCTTCTCCAAGGGCCTGTTCTCCTGGGTCGGCTTCGACACCGTCACCTTCGACTACCGGGGCACCGCCCGCGAGGCCGGGGAGACCAAGTGGCGGACGGGGGCGCTGCTCAACTACGGGCTGGACGGGATGCTCTCGTTCAACTGCCGGCCGCTGCGGATGGCGATCTACGCCGGTCTCGGGCTGGCCGCGCTGGCGGCGCTCTACGCGCTGTGGGTGGTGGGCGCCACGCTGGCCGGCGGGGTGACCGCGCCGGGCTATGTGACGCTGGTGGCGATCATGGTGGGGCTGGGCGGTCTCCAGATGGTGATACTGGGCCTGGTCGGGGAGTACGTCGGGCGGATCTACTACGAGTCCAAGCGGCGGCCGCACTTCCTGGTCAAGGAGACGGAGGAGACGGCCGGAGAGCCGGGCGCGCCCGCGGCGGCCCCGGCGGGGGCGGGTACCACCGGCAGTCCCGGGCCGGGCTGATGCGCCGCCCGGCACTCGGCCGTACCGGGCGGCCGGTCCGCTTCGTCCTCGTCGGCGTCGCGAACACCGCCGTCTTCTACGCCTGCTATCTGCCGCTGCATCTGCTGCTGCCGTACTTCGCGGCCTACACCGCGGCCTTCCTCACCAGCCTGGCCTGCGCCTTCCTCCTCCATACGCGCTTCACGTACCGCACCCGGCCGACCTGGCGGAAGTTCGCGCTGTTCCCGCTGACCCAGGTGACCAATTACGGGGCGCAGAGTGCGGGGCTCGTGGTGCTGGTGAGCTGGTGCGGGATGGATTCGCGGGCCGCGCCGCTCCCGGCGGCGGCCCTCGCGCTCCCGTTCACCTACCTGGTGTCGGGGCGCGTGCTGCTGGCCGGGCGCCAACACCGGGGCCAGGATGGCGAATTCCAGGGCTCCCCTGCGACGTTTCGGCGTGGTACAAACAGGCCGTAATGTCCCTTATGTACAGACTTAACGGGACGTGTGACGAGCCCCATAGAACATTCAGGCAACAAGGAGGAACCTTTTCCGATGAACAGCGGTCATCATGACCGACAATATGCATGCCCCTTTGGGGGCATTTCTGCTTTCTGCACTCGGTTCGTCACGAGGAGTAACGCCGCATGTCCGAGATAGAGTCCGGAACTCCGCGCTTCAGCATCATCGTGCCCGTGTTCAAAGTGCAGGGCTTCCTGCGTGAGTGCATGGACTCGGTGCTGGAGCAGGACTTCGCGGACTTCGAGCTGATCGCCGTCGACGACTGCTCCCCCGACCGCAGCGGCGCCATCCTCGACGAGTACGCCGCCCGCGACCCCCGCGTCCAGGTTCTGCACCTGCCCGAGAACGTCGGCCTCGGCCTGGCCCGCAACCGGGGTCTGGAGAAGGTCCGCGGCGAGTACATCCTCTTCCTCGACAGCGACGACACCCTCGTGCCGGGCACCTTCACCGCCCTCGACGAGCGGCTGAAGGCGACCGAGAACCCCGAGATCCTGATCTTCGACTACGCGCGCACCTACTGGGACGGCTCGGTGCGCCGCAACATGCGCTCCGAGCTGCTGGACGAGGGCGGCAGCCCGTCCTTCCCGCTCAGCGAGCGCCCGGAGATCCTCGACCTGCTCCAGATCGTCTGGAACAAGGCGTACCGCCGCGACTTCGTCGAGCAGCACGGCTTCGAGTTCCCCGTGGGCTACTACGAGGACGCCCCCTGGACGTTCTGCACCCTGATCACCGCCGAGCGGATCGCCGTCCTCGACCGGGTCTGCCTGCACTACCGCCAGCGCCGGCAGGGCGGCAACATCCTGCGCACCACCAGCCGCAAGCACTTCGATGTCTTCGACCAGTACGCCCGGGTCTTCGCCTACCTGGACGCGCACCCGGAGCTGTCGCGCTGGCGCCCGCACATGTTCCGCAAGATGGTCGACCACTTCCTGACCATCCTGGACAAGCCCGGCCGCCTCCCGCAGAACGCCCAGGCCGAGTTCTTCCACCGCGCCGCCCGCGACTACCGCATGCGGGTGCCCGCGGGCTTCGTCCGCCCCGGCGGCGTGGCCGGCGGCAAGTACGCGCTGCTCGCCAAGGACGCCTACCCGGCGCTGGCCGGCCTCAAGGTCGCCGGCAAGGTCCAGCGCGTCGTCCGCAAGCAGGCCAACAAGCGCATCCGCCAGGCCAAGCGCAAGGCCGTCGACCTGCGCTACCAGGCCCTGATGCGGCAGCCGATCGACGAGAACCTCGCGGTCTACGCCGCGTACTGGAACCGCCTGCCGGCCTGCAACCCGCTGGCGATCTACGAGAAGGCCAAGGAGCTGGCGCCGCACGTCCACGGCGTCTGGGTCGTCAAGGAGTCCCTGGCCGACCAGGTCCCGGCCGGCATCGACTACGTCGTGCCGAACTCGCCGCGCTACTGGGAGGTCATGGCCCGCGCCAAGTACCTCGTCAACAACGTCAACTTCGCGGACAACGTGGTCAAGCGGGAGGGGCAGATCCACCTCCAGACCCACCACGGCACCCCGCTGAAGTCGATGGGCACCGACCAGAAGCGCTACCCGGCCGCCGCCAAGGGCATGAGCTTCCGCAAGCTGCTGGCCCGCGCCGACCGCTGGGACTTCTCGGTCTCCTCCAACCAGCACACCACCGAGCAGTGGGAGCGCGTCTACCCCTGCAACTTCCAGTCGCTGGACACCGGCTACCCGCGCAACGACGTCTACTACCGCGCCACCGCGCAGGACGTCCTGGACATCCGCGAGCGCCTGGGCATCGCCCCCGGCAAGACCGCGGTGCTCTACGCGCCGACCATGCGCGACTACCAGGTCGGCTACGTCCCGCGCCTGGACCTGGAGCGGCTCTCCCGCGAGCTGGGCGAGGACGTCGTCCTGCTGGTGCGTACGCACTACTTCTACGACGCCAACCCCGCCCTCCAGGCCCTCCAGGAGAGCGGCGCGCTGATCGACGTCTCCGCGTACCCGGTCGTCGAGGAGCTGTGCCTGGCCGCCGACGCGCTGATCACGGACTACTCGTCGATCATGTTCGACTACGCCAACCTCGACCGGCCGATCATCAACTACACCGACGACTGGGACACCTACGTCCGCTCCCGCGGTGTCACCTTCAACCTCCTCTCGGGCGAGCCGGGCGACACGCCGGGCGTCATCGCCACCACCGAGGACGAGCTGATCGACGCGTTCCGCAGCGGCCGCTGGGACGACGAGAAGGCCACCGAGCTGCGGGCCGCCTTCCGTGCCCGCTTCTGCCAGTGGGACGACGGGCACGCCGCCGAGCGCGTGGTGCGCCGGATCTTCCTGGGGCAGGACGAGAAGCCCGAGCCGCTGCCGGCGCAGGAGCGCACCGTCGCACCGTCGCCGCGCGCCGCGGCCGGCGAAGGGGCCACGGGCAAGGTGAGCGCACCGCGCACCGGGGCCGACGACGTGACCGCGTCGGACGCCGACCTGGCCGGCTGACCCGGCACCTCATGCGCCGAGGGGCGCCCTGGCGGAACTCTCCGCCGGGGCGCCCCTCGGCGTTTCACGGCTCCGGTGGCCGCTACTGACCCGTGTGCCCCGGCCGCGCGCCGAGCGCGCCGGTGACCGCGTCGGCCAGGGCGTCGAGATAGCCGTCCGGGACCGTGTCGCGGACCACCAGCAGACGCCAGTACAGCGGGCCGGTCAGCAGGTCCAGGGCGAGCCGGGGATCGGCGCCGGCCGGGAGTTCGCCGCGTGCGACGGCCCGGGAGACCACCGCCGCGGTGACACCCTCCTGGCTGTCGTGCAGGGCGCCCCGGAGCGCCTCGGCCAGCTCCGGGCTGCGGGCCGCCTCGGCCAGCAGGTCGGGGACGATCTGCGCCGCCATCGGGTGCCGCAGTGTGCGGGCGGCGACCTCCAGCAGCATCCGCACATCCCCCCGCAGGGTGCCGGTGTCCGGGGTGGGCAGGCCCTCGGCGGCCAGTGCGGAGACCACGTCCAGGACGAGATGGAGCTTGGAGCGCCATCTGCGGTAGACGGCGGTCTTGCCGACGCCGGCGCGCCGGGCGATCCCCTCGATCGACATCCGGGCGAAGCCGGCCGCGGCCAGTTCCTCGAAGACCGCCGCCCGGATCGCCGCGGTCTTGTCCTCCCTGAGCACCGCGGCTCCCGCCGGTGCCCGGCGTGCCGTCGCGGGGTCGTGTGCGCTGCCGTCCTTTGCCATGTCATGAGGATACCGTCACGACGATACGGTTGCGTTCCGACGTCCCGCCGCCCTACTGTCGACGTCGCGACGATACGGACCCGTTCCGACGTACTCCCGTCCCGGTCCGTCCCCGCCGCACACGCCCCCGCACACCGTCCGCACCCCGGCCACCGGCCCCGTCCCGTACGAAAGCGGCCCCATGCCCGACACCCTCGCTCCCCCCGTACCGGCCCCCGGCGCCCCGCCCGACCCCCGGCTGCGCGCCCTCGCCGAGGCCCACGGGCTGACCGTCAGCGGCGCCCGGCCCCCGCTGGCCGTCTACACCCGCCGCCTTTGGGACCGGCGGCACTTCATCACCGCGTTCGCCACCGCCCGGGTCACCGCGCTCTACACCACCGCCCGGCTCGGCCAGCTCTGGCAGGTGATGACGCCGCTGTGCAACGCGGGCGTCTACTACCTGATCTTCGGGATGCTGCTGCACACCAACCGCGGTATCCCCGACTACATCCCGTACCTGTGCACCGGGATCTTCGTCTTCACCTTCACCCAGTCCTCGGTCCTGGCCGGCACCCGCGCCCTGTCCGGCAACCTCGGCCTGGTCCGCGCCCTGCACTTTCCGCGCGCCTGCCTGCCGCTCGCCCAGACCCTCGTCCAGCTCCAGCAGCTGCTCTTCTCCATGGGGGTGCTCGCCGCCATCGTGCTGCTCTGCGGAGTGCCACCGACCTGGCGCTGGCCGCTGATGGTCCCGGCCCTGCTGCTCCAGTCCGTCTTCAACGCCGGCCTGGCCCTGATCATGGCGAGGATCGGCGCCCGGACGACCGACACCGCCCAGCTGATGCCGTTCGTCCTGCGCACCTGGATGTACGTCTCGGGCGTCTTCTACAACCTCTCCACCTTCACCCGCCACGCCCCCGAGTTCGTCGCGGCGCTCCTGAACGCCAACCCCGCACTGCTCTACATCGACCTGATGCGGTACGCCCTGATCGACAGCGTGCACGCCCGCGACCTGCCGCCCCACATCTGGCCGGCGGCCCTGGGCTGGGCCCTGCTCGCGGGCGCCGCCGGATATGTCTTCTTCTGGAAGGCGGAGGAGGAGTACGGCCGTGGCTGACACCGTCACCGCGCCCCGCGCCGAGTCGTCGGCGCCGACCTCGGACCGGGTGCCGACCGTCATCGCCGACGACGTCCATGTCGTCTACACCGTGCACGGCGCCGGGGGCGGCCGCGGCAACGCAGTCTCCGCGCTGCGCCGCCTCGTCCGCCGCACCACCACCGCCGGCACCCGCACCGTGCACGCCGTCAAGGGCGTCAGCTTCGTCGCCCACAAGGGGGAGGCGATCGGCCTCATCGGCTCCAACGGCTCCGGCAAGTCCACCCTGCTGCGCGCCGTCGCGGGCCTGCTGCCGCCCGCGAGCGGCCGGGTCTACACCCAGGGCCAGCCGTCCCTGCTCGGCGTCAACGCCGCGCTGATGAACGACCTGACGGGTGAGAAGAACGTCCTCCTCGGCGGGCTGGCGATGGGCATGAGCCGCGAGGAGGTCCGCGAGCGCCACCAGGACATCGTCGACTTCTCCGGCATCAACGAGAAGGGCGACTTCGTCTCCCTGCCGATGCGCACCTATTCGTCCGGCATGGCGGCCCGGCTGCGGTTCTCCATCGCCGCCGCCAAGAACCACGACGTGCTGCTGATCGACGAGGCGCTCGCCACCGGGGACCGCGCCTTCCAGAAGCGCTCCGAGGAACGCATCCGCGAACTCCGCGAGAAGGCCGGCACCGTCTTCCTCGTCAGCCACCACCACAAGTCGATCCGCGACACCTGCGACCGCGTCCTGTGGCTGGAGAAGGGCGAGCTGCTGATGGACGGCCCCACCGACGAGGTCGTCGCCGCCTACGAGGCGCACCGCTGACACCGGACGGGCGGACGCACAACGGGGAACGGCCCCGGAGCGGGTGCTCCGGGGCCGTCGCCGTACGGGGACGCGTCAGCTGTGCGTCCGCAGCAGGGTGCGCATCGTCCGCATGGCCACCGAGAGGTTCGCCAGGTCGAAGCCCTCCGAGCCGTGGATCTCCTCCAGCGTGGCGCGGGCCCGGCCGAGGATGGCGCTGTTGTCCGCCTCCCACGCCGTGAAGCGCTCGGCCGGCGTCGAGGAACCGTTGCCGACCGTCAGGATGTCCGAGGTCAGCGCCGCGTGGGCGGCGAAGAGGTCCTCGCGGATGGAGGCGCGGGCCATCGACTGCCACCGGTCGTTGCGCGGCAGGTCGAGGATGCGGTTCAGCAGCTGGTTGATCCGCAGGCGCTCGCCCAGGTCGTAGTAGACCTCGGCGACGTCCAGCGGCGCCTTGCCCGTGCGGTCCGCGATGGCGACGATGTCCAGCGCCGGGAAGACCGACGAGAAACCGGCCACCTGGGCGGCCAGCTGCTCGGTCACGCCCGCCTCGGTCAGCTCCGCCAGCACCGTGTTGTACCACTCCAGGTCACGGCCCTGGATCAGCTTGGGCAGCTGGGACCAGACCTCGGCGACCCGCTCGGCGAAGAAGTCGATGGTCTCCGACAGGGCCAGCGGCTGCGGGCGGTTGTTGAGCAGCCAGCGGGTGCCGCGCTCGACGAGCCGGCGGGAGTGCAGCCGGATACGGGTCTGGGTCGCGGCGGGCACCTTGTTGTCCAGTGCCTCGACGTCGTCCCACACCTGGTTGAGCGCGAAGATCGCACGGGCGGCGGTGTGCGCCCGCACCACCTCCTCCAGCGAGGCCCCGGTCTCCTCCCGCATCCGGTGCAGGAAGCTCGTTCCACCGGTGTTGACGGTGTCGTTGACCAGCACCGTGGTGACGATCTCACGGCGCAGCGCGTGGCCCGCGACCTGCTCGGCGAAGTTGTCGCGCAGGGCGGTGGGGAAGTACGCGTTGAGCAGGTGCTGGAGGTAGGGGTCGTCCGGCAGTCCGGTGCGGATCAGCTTGTCGGCCACCGTGATCTTGGTGTAGGCGAGGAGGACCGCGGTCTCCGGCTGGGTCAGACCCCGGCCGGCGTTGATCCGCTCGCGGATCTGACGGTCGGTGGGCAGGAACTCCAGCGCCCGGTCGAGGTGGCCGTCGCGCACCAGGCGGCGCAGGAAGCGCTGCTGGGCGTAGAGCATGCTCGCGGACTGGGCCTGGGCCAGCGCCAGGGCGGTGTTCTGCGCGTAGTTGTTGCGCAGCACCAGCGCGCCGACCTCGTCGGTCATCTCGGCGAGCAGCTTGTTGCGCTGCTTGACCGTCATGTCGCCGTTGGTGACCACCGCGTTGAGCAGGATCTTGATGTTCACCTCGTGGTCGGAGGTGTCCACACCGGCGCTGTTGTCGATCGCGTCGGTGTTGATCTTGCCGCCGGTGCCGGCGAACTCGATACGGCCCAGCTGGGTCAGACCGAGGTTGCCGCCCTCGCCGACGACCTTGACCCGCAGGTCCTCGCCGTTGACCCGGATCGCGTCGTTCGACTTGTCGCCGACATCGGCGTGGGACTCGGCGGACGACTTCACGTACGTGCCGATGCCGCCGTTCCACAGCAGGTCCACCGGCGCCTTGAGGATGGCCCGCATCAGCTCGGCCGGCGTCAGCTTCTTCACCCCGGCCTCGATGCCGAGGGCGGCCCGCACATGGGCGTTGATCGGGATGGACTTCGCCGTCCGCGGGTGCACCCCGCCGCCCTGCGACAGCAGCTTGGTGTCGTAGTCGGCCCAGGAGGAGCGCGGCAGCTCGAAGAGGCGGCGGCGCTCGGCGTACGAGACGGCCGCGTCCGGGTTGGGGTCGAGGAAGATGTGCCGGTGGTCGAAGGCTGCGACCAGGCGGATGTGCTCGCTCAGCAGCATGCCGTTGCCGAAGACGTCACCGGACATGTCGCCGACGCCGACGACCGTGAAGTCCTGGGTCTGGGTGTCGTGCCCCAGCTCGCGGAAGTGGCGCTTGACCGACTCCCAGGCGCCACGGGCGGTGATGCCCATGCCCTTGTGGTCGTAGCCGGCGCTGCCGCCGGAGGCGAAGGCGTCGCCCAGCCAGTAGCCGTAGTCCTGGGCGACCTCGTTGGCGATGTCGGAGAACGTCGCGGTGCCCTTGTCGGCGGCGACGACGAGGTAGGTGTCGTCGCCGTCGTGGCGGACGACGTTCTGCGGGTGGACGACCTCACCGGCGACGAGGTTGTCGGTGATGTCCAGCAGGCCCGAGATGAAGGTGCGGTAGCAAGCGACGCCCTCGGCCAGCCAGGCGTCCCGGCCCTGCGCCGGGTCCGGCAGCCGCTTGCCGACGAAGCCGCCCTTCGAGCCGACCGGCACGATGACGGTGTTCTTGACCATCTGCGCCTTGACCAGGCCCAGCACCTCGGTCCGGAAGTCCTCCCGCCGGTCCGACCAGCGCAGACCGCCGCGGGCGACCTTGCCGAAGCGCAGGTGGACGCCCTCGACGCGCGGGGAGTACACCCAGATCTCGTACGCCGGGCGGGGCGCCGGCAGGACCGGGATGGCCTGCGGGTCCAGCTTCACCGACAGGTAGCTGTGCGGCCGGCCCTCGGCGTCGCGCTGGTAGTGGTTGGTGCGCAGGGTCGCCTTGATGACGGTGAGGAAGGCGCGCAGGATGCGGTCCTCGTCCAGCGACGCGACCTGGTCGAGGGCGCCGTCCAGCTCCTCCAGCAGACCGTCGGTCAGCTCCGTGCCGGCCCGCTGGCGCTCGGGCGACATCCGCGCCTCGAAGAGGGAGACCAGCAGCCGGGTGGTGTGGACGTTGTTGGCGAGGGTGTCCTCCATGTACGTCTGGCTGAAGGTCGACCCGGCCTGCCGCAGGTACTTCGCGTACGCCCGCAGCACCATCGCCTGGCGCCAGTCGAGACCGGCACGCAGCACGAGCTGGTTGAAGTTGTCGCTCTCCGCGGCGCCCGTCCACACCGCGGTGAACGCGTCCTGGAAGCGCTCGCGGGCGTTGTCGCCGTCGACCCGCTCGGGCATCCGCAGCCCGAAGTCGTAGACCCAGGCGAGGGTGGAGTCGGTGCGCCGCAGCTCGTACGGGCGCTCGTCGACGACCTCGACGCCCAGGCGGTTCAGGCCCGGCAGCACCTTGGACAGCGAGACCGGCTCGCCCCGGCGGTAGATCTTGAAGCGGCGCTCGTTGGGGGCCGCGCCGACCGGCTCGTAGAGGCTGACGGCGAAGTCCTGGCCCGGCTCGCCGGTGAGCTTCTCCAGGTGCTGGAGGTCGGCGACCGCGCTGCGCGGGCTGTTGTCGGCCTTGTAGCCCTCGGGGAACGCGTGCTGGTAGCGGCGCAACAGCTCGGCGGCGCGCTCCTCGCCGACCTCCGCGGTCAGGGCCTCGGCGAAGCCGTCGGCCCAGGAGCGGGCGGCCTCCACCAGACGGGCCTCGATGCGCTCCACGTCGGCGTCGGTGAGGTCCGGCAGGGACGAACCGGGCGCGACGCGGACGACGAAGTGCAGCCGGGAGAGGACGGACTCGGTGTTCCAGGCCGTGAAGTCGACGCTGGTGCCGCCCAGCTCCTCCTTGAGGATGTCGATCAGGCGCAGCCGGACGCCGGTGGTGTAGCGGTCGCGCGGCAGGTAGACCAGCGCGGAGTAGTAGCGGCCGTACTCGTCCTGGCGGAGGTAGAGCCGCAGACGGCGGCGCTCTTGGAGGTAGAGGACGCTGGTGGCGATGGAGCGCAGCTGGTCGACCGGGGTCTGGAACAGCTCGTCGCGCGGGTAGGTCTCCAGGATCTGGAGCAGGTCACGGCCGTCGTGGCTGTGCGGGGTGAAGCCGGCGCCGTCCAGCACCTCGGCGACCTTGCGGCGGATCACCGGCACCCGGCGCACCGACTCGGTGTACGCGGCCGACGAGAACAGGCCGAGGAAGCGGCGCTCGCCGATGACGTTGCCCTGCTCGTCGAACTTCTTGACGCCGACGTAGTCGAGGTAGGACGGGCGGTGGACGGTGGCCCGGCTGTTGGCCTTGGTGAGGATGAGCAGCTTGTGCTCGCGGGCCTTGGCGCGGGCGTCGGCGGGCAGCCGGTTGAAGGACGGCGAGACCGGGTGGCCGTCGTCGGCGCTGTGCGCGGGGTCGGCGCGCAGGATGCCCAGGCCCGTGCCGGCCACGGCGGTCAGCACGTCCTCCTCGGCGCCGCCCTCGCCGGGCGCGGAGACCAGCTCGTACTCGCGGTAGCCCAGGAAGGTGAAGTGGTCGGCGGCGAGCCAGCGCAGCAGCTCGCGGGCCTCCTCGATCTCCTGGTCGCGGAGATCGTCGGCGGTGGGCTCGGTGGGGAGTTCGTCGGCGATCCGCAGCGCGGCGCCGCGCATCTTCTCCCAGTCCTCGACGGCCTCGCGGACGTCGGAGAGCACCCGCAGGAGGTCGGCGGTGATCTGCTTGAGGTCGGCCCGGTCGGTCTCGCGGTCGATCTCGACGTGGATCCACGACTCGGTGACCGCGTCGTGCGGCAGCTCGGCCGCGGGCCCGCCGTCCTTGCCGCTGTGCGGGTCGTTGCTGTCGAGGACCTCGATGAGCTTACCGGTCACATCGCGGCGGACGATGACCTGCGGGTGGATCACGACGTGGATGCCGCGGCCCTGGCGGGACAGCTCGTTGGTGACGGAGTCGACCAGGAAGGGCATGTCGTCGGTGACGACCTCGACGACGGAGTGGCTGCACATCCAGCCGTTCTCCTCGACCGTCGGGGTGTGCACCCGGACGTTCGCGGTGCCCTGCGGGCGGTTCTCCGCGAGGCGGTAGTGCGAGAGCGCGGCGCCGAAGACGTCGACCGGGTCGCGGCCGGAGAGGTCCTCGGGGGCGGTGTGCAGGTAGTAGCGCTGGAGGTATCCCGTGAGGGTGTCCGGGTCGAGGCCGCGTACCGGGGGCTTCCCGCCGGCCTGGTGGTTCTCAACGACCCGGGCGGCCCGTTCGAGCAGCTCGGTCTTGGCTTCGTCCAGCTTGGTCTGCATGTCCTCTGGCTCCTGTCGCGCGCCGTTGCGTGACGTCGTGGAAGAACTCCGTGGAAGCTGCACAACGCCGCCGTGACGCGAGGTGTCCTGTCGGTGTCGACGCTATGCCGCGGTGAGAGAGGGCCGTGCCGTCATCGACGAGTCTTGACGTTGTCGACATGCACTGGTGGCCGCATCGATCAGCCGCCGCCCGGTCACCGTGGTGTCCCGGGCGCACAGCAGGGGCCTCGGTGCCCCCGCGGACTATCGCGCTGATCACGCTGCAAGGCTATCTCTCTCTGCGCCGTTACCGTCATCGGCCTCTTCCGTACAAATCGACCGGCGGAACTTGGCCCTTCCGGACAAGCCCGCGACGCGCCGTACCGGGCGCACGCCATCGCTCCTCGGGCGCCACCTCCCCCGACCGGTCCTCCGCCCCCTTCCGTCACACCGCCATCCGGGCGGCCGTCCGTACCGCCTCCGCCAGGGTGTCGACCACGGGCACCCCCACGGCCTCCAGGCGCTCCCGGCCGTGCGAGCCCCCGGTGTAGAGCACCGCCGCCGCGCCCGCGTGCCGTGCCGCCACCGCGTCGTCCACCGCGTCACCGATGACGACCGTACGGGCCGGGTCCACGCCCTCCAGCGCCGCCAGATGCCGCACCATGTGGTCGCTCTTGCCGCCCCCGGACGGCCCGGTCCTCCCGTCGACCCGCACGAAGTGCTCCTCGATCCCGAACCCGCGCACCAGCGGTATCAGCTCGTCGTGGCCGAACATGCTCAGCAACGACTGCGTCCCGCCGTCCTCCCGCCACTGGGCCAGCAGACCGGCCGCGCCGTCGGCGAGACCGCAGCGCACCCGGTGCTCGGTGTAGTGCCGGTGGAACGTGTCGTCCATCACACGCCACTCGTCGTCCGTCGGCAGCCGCCCCATCAGCCCTTCGTAGAAGAGCGGCACGGGGACGCGGTACAGCTCCCGGTAGCGCTCCAGCGTGATCGGCTCCATACCGATCTCCGCGAACGCGGAGTTGGTCGCCGCGATGACGGCGTCGATGTCGTGGAAGAGCGTGCCGTTCCAGTCCCAGACGAGATGTGCGCTGTGCCGTGCCATGTTCCTGCCCCCTGATGCGACCGATACGAAAACCGTACCGGCAGGCACTGACAGTGAGGGTCAGGACACGGAACGGGAGGCCAGGGAGGGGTGGCGCGGACCCGCCGGCCGGGACGGCCCGCGCCCGGCCGCGTCAGCCGATCAGCTGCGGGATCTCCTGGACGCCGAACCACATCAGGTCATGGTCCGCCGCGCCGTCGACGGTGGAGCGGGCGTCGCCGTCGCCCCGGTCCGCGCCGTCCAGCGCCGAGGCCGCCGCCGCGATGTCCTCCTCGGCGTCCGGGGAGTCCACGTGCACCGCCGCCGCCTTGGTCATCGGCACCGATCCGGCGACCCGGACCCGGCCCGGCACGCCCTCGCCGCCGCCCGGTCCGGCGACCGCCGCGTCCGGCACGTCCACCGCCACCACGACGCGCCGCCGCGCGGCCTCCGGGTCCCCGGCGAGGCGCCGCAGCGCGCCCTCGGCGGCGCCGTTCAGGGCCGCGTACTCCAGCTCCTCGACGTCGTCGGTGCGGCACCACTCGCGCAGCGCCGGCGTGACCGCGTACGCCTCCAGGGGGCCGGGGCCCAGTTCGCCGCTCCTGTGCGCCTCTGCGAGACCGGGAAGGGTCAGGGGGACATAGACGCGCATGACCGTCGCTTTCGCTCGTACGACCGAGTCGGGCCGGGTACCAGATCGGGAAAAGTCCCGTCAGCATACGGGCGCGTATCCCTCGTCGTGGTGTCCGTGCGGACCGTCCCGCGTCCACGCGGCGCCCCGGAGGGATACATTCCGCCGCTCAACGAAGCCTCCGACACCCGAAAGGGTGAACTTTCGCGTCCACCCGTATCCCCAGGGCGGCCATTGCCGCCGAGCCGGTCCCGCCGATAAAAGGGCTCCACCGAAGCTACTGTCCGGTAATCCACCGGGCCCGGCAGAACGGGGGCGCCAGCATGTCCGGCATCACGACACCCATCCCGCCACACCTCCTCGACCCGCCGCCCGCACCGGCGGTCTCCTCCCGGCCTTCGGGCCTCCCCTCCGTCCCGCAGCAGCGGCAGACCTCACCCGTACCGGACACTTCCACGGGCCCCGGCGAGCGGCCGCGGAACGGCGCCGGAGCAGACCCTGCCACCCGCGGGGAGCACCCCACCAGCACCGCGAGCGCCGAAGGCCCCGCCCGGCGCCCC
>NZ_JCANQV010000155.1:0-13923 GCF_059553635.1 Candidatus Streptomyces philanthi | reverse complement strand
GAGGTCACGCCCCCGGGTCTCCCGCAGGACGGCGGCGGTCACGGTGGTGACCAGCGCAGCGCCGCACAGGTACAGGGCGATCGGCGTTCCGGACCCGTACTCCCTGAGCAGCGCGACGGCGATGATCGGGGCGAGCGCCCCGGCGACGATGGACGCGAGCTGGGAGCCCACCGACGCGCCGGAGTAGCGGACCTTGGTGTCGAACATCTCCGAGACGAACGCGGCCTGCGGCCCGTACATCGCGCCGTGCAGCAGCAGACCGACGGTGACCGCCAGCGTGATCACGGCGAACGACCCCGTGTCGGCGAGCGCGAAGAACGCGAACGCCCACAGCGCCGTGCCCACAGCGCCGATCAGCGTGACGGGCCTGCGGCCCAGCCGGTCGGAAAGGGCGCCCCACAGCGGAATGGTGACGAAGTGGACGGCCGAGCCGATCAGCACGGCGTTGAGGGCGGTGCCCTTCGGCAGTTCCAGACGCGTGGTGACGTACACCAGGATGAACGAGGTGAGGACGTAGTACGCGATGTTCTCGCCGAAGCGGATACCGACCGCCCCCAGCACCTCCCGCCAGCTCCTGCGGAACACCTCCACGACCGGCGCCCTGTCCTTGACGCCCCGCGCCTCGGCCGCCTCCGCCGTGGCTCTGGCCGCGAGGAACACCGGCGACTCCGCGACCGACACACGGATCCACAACCCGATGACGACCAGAACGCCGGAGAGCAGGAACGGGACCCGCCAGCCCCACGCGAGGAACGCCTCCTCCGACTGGACGGCGGCGAGCAGCGCCAGCACCCCCGTCGCCAGGAGGTTCCCGCCGGGCGCCCCGGCCTGCGGCCACGAGGCCCAGAACCCGCGGTGCCGCGCCCCACCGTGCTCGGAGACGATCAGCACCGCCCCGCCCCACTCACCACCCAGCGCAAACCCCTGCACCAGACGCAGCACGGTCAACAGGACCGGCGCACCGATACCGAGGGTCCCGTAGGTGGGCAGCAACCCCATGGCGAACGTCGATCCGCCCATCATCAGCAGACTGACCACCAGCAGCTTCTTGCGCCCCGCCCGGTCACCGAAGTGCCCGAAGACCACCGCGCCCAGCGGCCGCGCCGCGAACCCGATGGCATAGGTGACGAACGCGATCAGCGTCCCCGCCAGCGGATCACCGGCCGGGAAGAACAAGGTGTGGAACACCAGCGCGGCCGCCGACCCGTAGAGGAAGAAGTCGTACCACTCCACGGTGGTGCCGATCAGACTGGCGGCGACGACACGGGCGATACCGCCGGACGTCGGGGGAGCGGAAGCGGGGGCGGCCATGGGCACCACTTTCGGACAGCGCACGGAGGCGTTTCGGTGTTGCCACACGGTAGAAACGTGCAGATCAGGGGGGTATGGTGCCGGTCTCCACAGTTATGGGGGCAAGGTATGTGCGCGATCGCCATGAGTGGTGGCTGCCGGGACGCGTGAAGGCCGCCCAAGAGCGTGCATCCGTTGCCGCGACGGCTGTGCTGTTCGAGGCGTGTGGTGATGCGGTGCCGGCTCCTGCGCTGACCTGGTGCTGACTTACGCGGCGTCGGACAACCGGCCCGGCGAAGGGGCCGTCCAGGACACGTACCGCACGGGCTCCGCTGCCCGGCCGGACCGGTTCTGGCCCCTCCGGCCAGCGCCGACCCGACCGTCCAGCAGGGGCCCCTCCGTCACGCCGCGCGGGCTCCGCTCAGCCCTCCCGGTGTGCCGACGCCTGCTCCACCGCCGGCTCCTCCGAGGACGACCGCGGTCCGGAGGCGGACGAGGCGCCGTTGCGCAGGGCCACGACGGTGCCCACGGCGACAGCGGTGACGATCGCGGCCGCCACGACGGCGGTGATGCGGTAGCCCGCGGTGAAGGCGTCCCGCGCCGCGGAGACGACCGCACGGGCGGCGGGAGCGGGCAGGTGGTCCGCCGCGGACACGGCCTCGCCGATGGAGTCCGACGCCGTGGCGGGGACATCGGTGCCCGCTGCGGGAGGCAGGGTGAAGTTCCGCGCGTACAGGCCGGCCATGAGGCTGCCCAGCAGCGCGATGCCGAGTCCGGCGCCGACCTCGTAGGAAACGGACTCGATGGAGGCGGCGGCGCCCGCCTGCTCGGGCGGCGCGCCCGTCATGATCGCGTCGGAGGCGACGGTCTGGACGGCTCCGTGTCCGGCACCGATGAGGATCAGGGAAACCGTCAGGAGCACGGAGCTGTGCCGCCCCGCGGACGCGAAGACTCCGACGTAGCCGCAGGCGGCGACGGCCAGTCCGGCGGGGATGACCAGGCGCAGCCCGTGGCGGGAGACCAGGAATCCGGCGAGCGGTCCGGCGGCGAACGTCGCCAGGGGCATCGGCAGCAGGAACAGGCCGGCCTCGCGCGGCGACATGCCCAGCACGAACTGGAGGTCCTGGGCGAGTTGCAGCTCGAAGCCGACGAGGACGAACACCGGCACGGTGGCCGCGATGGTGCCCGCGCGGAAGGACTTCTCGCGGAAGAGGGAGAGGTCCAGCATCGGCCGGGAGGAGGCGAGCTGGCGCCGGATGAACCACACCAGCGCCACCAGCCCCACCACGCCCGGTACGGTCGCCTCCCACCAGGGAGTGCCGCGATGGGTGACGGCCTTGACGGCGTAGACCAGACCGACACCCGCGAGGATGCCCAGGACCGGGGAGAGCGGCTCCCACGGTTCCTTCTCCTGCGCCGGCCGGTTGGCGAGCAGCGTCGAGACCAGCAGCGCGCACGCCGCGGCCAGCGGAACGTTGATGAGGAAGACCGCTCCCCACCAGAAGTGTTCCAGCAGCAGGCCGCCGGCCACCGGCCCCACCGCGGCGCCGCCCGCGGCGACCGCGCTCCACACGCCGATGGCGATGGCACGTTCCCGGTCGTCGTGGAACACCTGACGGATGATCGCCAGGGTGGCCGGGATGATCATGGAGGCGCCGGTGGCCAGGGCCGCCCGCGCGGCGATCAGGGCGATCGGGGAGAACGCCTCCGCGCACGCCAGGGACGAGACGGCGAAGACGGCGAGCCCGGTCAGCAGCAGCCGTTTGTGCCCGATGCGGTCGCCGAGCGGGCCGGTCACCAACACCAGCCCCACCATCATCAGCGGGTAGATGTCGGCGATCCACAGCACATGGCGTGCCGAGGCGCCCAGCGTTTCGGTGAGGGTGGGGACCGCCACGTTCAAGATGGTCGCGTCGGCCGCCACGGGCAGGAAGCAGCCCGCCACCACCGCCAGGATGAGCCAGCGGTTGCCCTTCGCCGTCGTCGTGCCTGTGTTCACGGATGAATCAACCTTGCTGAATGGTGTCGTGGACCTGTTGGGTCAGATCGTGGAATGCCGCCAGGGACGGCGCGTGGATCAGGCAGCTGAGCCGGCCCGTGTCGAGTCCGGTCAGCTCGCAGGGGACGACGCCGCGCTCGGACCGTCCGGGGGGACGGACCAACGGGCCCAGCCGGTGCAGGACATCGGCGAGCGTGGAGTCCTCGGGCAAACCATAGAAATCGTAGTTGCCGACGGTGTGATGACGCAGATAGTCGGGCCCCAGGAAACGCACCGCGAAGTCGTGCACATGGGTGGATCCCGTACGCCGCGCGTTGAGGTCCAGCAGGAACACCTCGCCGCCCCGGGCGACCGCGTCGATACCGAAGTGACCCCGGTAGCCGCGGCGCTGGAGTTCCTCCGCGACCGCCCGGCTGCCTTCGACGAACGGCGCGTACCACGCGGCCCCGCTCAGCGAACCGGAGGTGACATTGCCCCGCAGCCGGGTCGCGCCGTCGAAGAGCATCTCGCACACATGGGTGAGGACGGGCTCACCGGCCGGGTCCTCGGGCACGACGTACTCCACCGAGGGAAAGACGACGTCCTCGCCGTCGATGTACTCCTCGACGACGATGGTGTCGTTCCCGTAGAACGTGCTCTCCTCCAGGGCCCGGGCCACCGTGTCCTCGTCGTCACCGGGACGGAAGATCAGCAGGCCGACGCTGGCCTCGCCCTTGTCGGCCTTGACGATGCAGGGCGTACCGGTGCCGAGCAGGCGGACGACCGCGGCGCGGGCCTCGTCCCGGTCGGCGCAGTGCGTGCCCTGCGCCACCCGGCAGGACGGCCGGGCCAGTCCGGCCTCGGCGACCAGGGACCGCAGCCCGCTCTTGGTGTCGAGGTGGTCGCGCAGCTCCTGCTCCCGGCAGCTTTCCGGGAGTTCGGCGGTCACGCCGTACCTCTCGCGCAGCAGGTCGGCGAAGGCCCACAGGTCGGGCGTCGTGGTGTGGGGGATGAGCCGGAACCGGCGGCCGGGGCCGATGTGGTCCAGCAGGGCCGCCAGCAGCCGGTCGTCAGCCATGAGGTCGGCGAACAGCGAACCCGAGTCCGCCGCGGGACAGAGGTTGACCACGTCGGGCAGTCCCAGGAACTCCGTCTGCCAGGCCAGTTCGCGGATCGGCCGGGAGGTGACGAGGAGTTTGTGGTCGGGGCCCCAGAAGAGGGACTGGTCCTGCTGCGCGAAGCACTCCGCGAGGATCTCCTCGGCCGCGCCGGGGCTGCCGGCGCGTTCGGCGATACCGCGCAGGGTGTCCACGGCGTTGCAGACGACGACCGTGGGAAGGGCTGCTTCGGGCTCGTGCACGCCGTGCGCTCCTGTCGCTGTCGTGAGGTCAGGCACGCCGCACCCCGTATCCCGAACGCACCGTGTCGCGGACGCCGTCCACCACGTGCCAGAACAGCCGCTCGCCGAGTTCCGCGGAGGCGCCGGCGGTCGAGGAGAGGACACCCTGGTTCGACATCCGCGCGACGTCCAGGGGATGGACGTACACCCCGGCCCGGGGCGGTGTGTCGTGTCCGGGGCGCTCGGCGCGGACGGCCTCCGGTCGCAGATACATCATCAGGCTGGTCTCGGTGATGCCGGCGTGCTCCGCGTGCCATCCGGGGAATTCGGGGAGGTGTTCGGCGACCCAGCTGTCCTCCACCAGGCTCCACCAGCTGAACGCCAGGATCTCGGTGCCGGGGAACGTCTCGGCCGGCCGGCAGCCGTCGATCGCCTCGAACAGCAGGGCCTCGTTCTCGAAGTGCCCGTTGACGACGATCAGCCGGCCGGGCCGCAGCCGGGCCAGCGCGGTCAGGCAGTCCGCGACGGCGTGGATCATGGTGGTGCCGCGCAGGTACACGGTGCCCGGGAAGTGCAGTCCGCCGCCGCTCTGCGGCAGGGAACGCGCCGAGACGGGCAGGGCGGGCAGCAGGATGCCGTCCGTCGCGGCGGCGATCTCGGCCCCCATCGCCCGGGGGATGTCGAGGTCCACCGACAGCGGCAGATGCGGCCCGTGCTGTTCCAGCCCGCCGATCGGCCACACCAGGGTGGCGCCCTCCACGGCCTCGGCGACCTCGGAACTGGTCAGGTCGCCGTAGTGGCGTACGTTCAGCGCGCGTGGGCGCATGGCTCCTCCCCCCTGTCCAGGCCGCGGCCCACCAGCTCCCCGACGGAGGTGCGGTGGACGCGCAGCCATGCCTGTGTGCCGCGCCGGATGGCGTCGAAGGACTCGTGCATGTTCTTGTGCAGCGCGGTGTACACCTGGACGACGTCGGCACCCACACTGAGGTATTCGACGACGTCGCGGGCCTCCTGGACACCGCCGCAGCCCAGGATGGGCACCGTCACGCCGCTCTGGCGCAGGGCGTAGATCTCGGCGAGCACGAGGGGTTTGATGCCGGGGCCGGAGTAGCCGTAGACGCCGCCCAGTTCGACCTTTCCGGTGTCGGCGTCGACGGCCAGTCCGGCGATGGTGTCGCTCAGGGTGATCGCGTCGGCGCCGGCGCCGACCGCCGCCGTGACGCGCTCCCGGGTGCCTTCACCGGCCGCGAGTTTCACGCTGAACGGCAGCGGGGTCCGGGCGCGTACCGCCGAGGTGTAGGCGGCGACGCGTTCGGGGGTGTCCCCGAGGCCGCCCTCCTCGTTCATGCACGAGATGCCCAGTTCGAGGGCCCGGCAGCCGGTGTCGGTGACACGTTCGGCCAGGGCGCCGAGTTCCTCGGGGGTGTCGGCGTGCACGGAGGCGATCACGGGCAGGCCGTCGCGGGCGAAGCCGCGGAGCACCTCGCACCATTCCTCGACGCTCCGGTGCGAGTACATGGTGCTGTTGAGCATGCCGGTGGGCAGCCGGAACAGGCGCTCGTTCCCGGAGCGGGGCGGGGCCGGGTGAATCGTCTTGGTCACCACCGCACCCGCCCCGGCGGTCAGCAGCCGCCGGATGTTGCGTTCCTGGTCGGTGAGCAGTCCGGAACCGACCACGACCGGCGAGGAGAGGTCCAGACCGAGGACGGACGCCCGCGTCCGCGCGGCCCCGTCGCCGTCCGCTCCGGGGTCCGGCGTGGCGCAGGCCGTCACGAGGCGGCGCCGACGGCCGTGTGGACGTCCCGTGCCACGGACTCCAGCAGCTCCGCCGGGCTCTCGGCCACCTCGTGGACGTCGAACAGCGAGACGTCGGCGATGGCCGGCAGCCCGCGCAGCAGGTGGCTGGCGCTGGAGACCACGGGCTGCTGCGTCACCAGCTTGATGGGCTTGCGCAGCGCGGACGCCCAGCCCAGTTCGACATGGGTCCCGTCCGTCCGCAGCAGCGCGTCGTCCCGCACCGGTAACACCGGGACGAAGACGTCGCAGCGCTGCATCCAGTCGAAGTCACGGACCGAGACCTGACGGGGGGAGAACAGCGGGGTGTCGGCGCCGAACTTCTCGGCGACATGCGCCGAGAACACGGTGCCGTTGGCCTCCTTGACGGCCTCGATGATGCCGTGCAGGGCGCGCTGGAGCGGTGAATAGAAGCCGTCGGCCTCGATCGCGTACTGGATCGGTCCGCCGACGAAGACGTTGACGCCGGTGAGATCGACGGCTGCCTGTGCCTGAGACGTTGTCATGCCACTACCTCGTTCTCGGGTCGATGTGCTGGGATGCCGTGCCGGAATGCGGCCGCCGCCGGGGAAAGGGCGGCAGGAAACGCGGATCAGTAACTGGACGCCCCGGACTCCACCAGGTCGTGCCGCTCCGTCCCCTTCAAGGGGGGATTGAAGACACTGACCAGGACCAGGTCGCAGTCACGGCCGCCGCGCAGGTAGTGCTGGTCGTGTTTGTCGAGGACGTAGATATCACCGGGGCGGATCGGATAGACGTTTCCGTCCATGTCCTCGACCTCCCCCTCGCCCGCAATGCAGTAGCAGGCTTCCAAGTGATTGCGGTACTGGAGAAGGGAGGTGGTCCCGGCTTTCACCACCGTGTGGCACACGCTGTAGCCCATTCCGTCGTCATCGACGAGGAGCCGGTAGCTCCGGCCGTTTCCCCAGTCGACGTCGCGATCGGTCCCCATGACATCTTTGAGGCTTCGGACCTGCATCTTTTCTCCTTCAACGACAATGTTTCCGGAAGGCCGCACAAGAAGGCGGCAGAGGCATCGGGGTACGGGCCGGCGCCCACAGCGGGTACCGGCCGAAGAAGATGCCGGGTGCCGGAAAAGACAGAGGAAAGAATGAACTTGTGGCGTGGCGGCGCATCCTGTGCCGAGGCGGCCAGGAAGGGTTACCGCGAGGGCGGGAGGAAATTCCCGCCCGGGGTGAGTTACCCCTGGTCTCCCGCGCCGGGCGGGGTCGTCAGGGTCTTGGGGGCGGGCCCGCGCATTTCCCCGCGGACCGGCGGCACATGCAGACAGCTGGTATCCACGACGGCATTGCCCTCAAGCCCGGCAAGGCCCCCGCGCAACTCGTCCGCGATGCCCAGGTCTTTCGTCACCGCTCCAGCTCCCTGAACCTCGGAATGCCGACCAGACGCCCGATTCGGGCGACGACGGGCACAGTCAAACAAAGTGATCAACTCGCTGTCAACGCACGTTTGACGCCACACCACGTCTTGATCAAGCCGCCCGCATAATGGCCGACCATGCCCGGGGAGGCACCCCGTCAATCAGGCCACGGACTCCCTCTGCGGCGGCAAGGGAAAACACAATCCTTGACGAGTCTTTACCGGCCGCCATCTTCTCGATGCGAACTGTTTTCCCGGTGGTTGATTCCGTGCTTTCCGGCCAATCTTGGCCGGACGCAGCCGATCATTTCCGGCCGGTGATTTCCGGACCGCGAGGGGTGCGGGACGTCCCGCGCGCCGGGGCCGGTCGGTTACGGACACCGCTGGCGGAAAACGGTGCCTCTGGTTCCGTTCTGCCGCCGGCCGGTCGGGTGCGGAGCCGTGCGACGCGGGGAGAGGCGGGCGCGGAAACCGCGCCGCAGCACGGGCGTTTGGACCGGCCGGGCAGCGATGACCGGTTCCGGCCTTCTGCCGTGCTGCGGCGTTGAGTTGACTCGGTCCTCGTCACACCGTTGACCACCGGAGAGGAACCACCGGCATGGCACTGAGAAAGAAGCTGTCCGCCACGGTAGGCGTGGGGACCCTGGCCGCGGGGCTGCTGCTGGGCGGAGCCGCGGGCGCGGAGGCGGCCCCGGCCGGCCTCCCGTACGGGGTGACGGCCTACGAGGCCGTCAACATACGGGCCGACGCCAACACCTCGTCCGGCATCGTCGGCCACATGGCCGCCGGAGAAGTACGCGGAGCCTCCTGCTGGAAGCACGGCCAGACCATCACGGACCACGGCTACACCAACGACGTCTGGGTCCGCCTGGCCGAAGGCTACGTCAGCGCCGTCTACCTCAAGGGAGACCAGTACGGCGGCCTCCCCGCCTCGGCCCTCTGCTGACCCGCGGCACCCCGCGTCCGGGGCCGCGCCCCCAGTACACGGCCCCGGACTCGCACCACACGGCACCCGGGTCAACAGCAGCCCCGTGTGCCGGGAAGCTCCCGGTACGACGCCCCGTCGCGTGAGTGACCGACGGGGCCCGGACGGGGTCGCCGTCGCCCCGTCCCGCGCCCTCAGATGGCGCCGGAGAAGGTGTCGCACTGGGCGGCGGAGCCCGTGCTGTACCCGGTGGTGAACCACTTCACCCGCTGCTGCGAGCTGCCGTGCGTCCAGGCTTCCGGGTTGACGCGGCCTTGGGCGCGCTCCTGGATACGGTCGTCACCGACCGCCGCCGCGGCGTCGAGGGCCTCGCGGATGTCGTTGTCGGTGAACGGCTTCTTGTAGAAACCGGTGTCGACCGCGTTCTTGGCCCAGACCCCGGCGTAGCAGTCGGCCTGGAGCTCCAGCCGGACCGACGCGCTGTTGGCGCCCTGGCGGTCCCGGCCGACGCGGTTCATGGTGCCCAGCAGGTTCTGCACATGGTGGCCGTACTCGTGGGCGATCACATACGCCTGCGCGAACGGGCCGCCCTTGGCCCCGAAGCGCTGCTCCAGCTCGTCGAAGAACCCGAGGTCGAAGTAGGCATTGTGGTCGGCCGGGCAGTAGAACGGCCCCACGGCGGAGGTGGCCTCGCCGCAGCCCGTGTTCACATGGCCGGAGAACAGGTTGGTCCGGGCCTTGGTGTACGGCCGCTCGCCGCGCTCGGTGAAGGCGCCCTGCCAGTAGTGCTGGATGCTGTTGACGACGCCCACCACCCGGCACTTCTCCGACTGGTTGGCGTCACTGCCCTTGCGGCACTTCTCGGACAGGTCCGTTCCCTGCCGCGGCGCGGAGGACTGCGCACCGCCACCACCGCTGAACAGGCTGGCCGGGTTGACGCCGAGGAGCAGCGCCCCGACCAGGACGATGATGCCGAGGGCGCCGCCGCCGAGCATGAGTCCCCCTCCGGGGACACCGCTGCCGCGGTCCTCCACCTGAGAGGCATCGAGATCCACATCGTCGCGGAATTCCATCGGTCCTTCGTCTCCTGGGTCGGTGCTGCCCCCTATTGTGCCGTCACCTCGGGAAGGTGTGTTCCCGGCCATGGCCCGGCCCGGCGGTGCCCGGCCGCCGGCGCCCTCCCGCGGGATTCCGCGCGGTTCCTCGACCGCCGCTCGCGTCTCCGCGTCGCACCCTCACCTGAAAACGACCATCACGCCACAGAGCGCCCCGGGCGCCGCCGGTCACCCGCCGGACGACCGCACGCCCACACCACCGCGTGGGCGCTCGGGTGCGGATATCCGAACCCGTGATCCGGGAGGTGGCACGCTGGTTCCGGCCCGGTGGCGCGGCAGACGATGACGACATGTCGTCGAACAGTCACACGACCCTCACCGAGAGCGCGACCGGTGCCGGAAACCGTGTCAGGAAGCGGCGCGGCCCGCGCGCCGTCCGGATCGGGCACGGCATACGGGCGGTGCTCGTGGCCGGAAGCCTTGTCGTCGCTGTCACGGCCGGTGCGGCAACGGCCGTACCCGGTCTCCCCGCGGCGCCCGCGCTTCCCCCGCCCACCGCGGACAACCTCCCCCTCCGGTACGCGGCCCACCATGCGTACATCGCCGAGGCGGCGGAGGCCGCGCGCCGTATGGGCGACGACGCACGCGCCCGCGCGCTCGGGCGTCTCGGGTCCGGGGGAAGGAACTTCCTCGCGTTCGACGCCGAGGGCGACGGACAGGCCGTGGAGGTCCTCGGGGACCTGGCGCACGCGCGGCGCGTCGCCGTGCTGGTGCCCGGTTCGGACACCACCGTTGACACCTTCGACGACGCCGGCACCCCGTACGGCTCGGTGGGCGGCGGTGCCCGCGCGCTGTACGACGGGATGCGCGCCCTGGCGCCCGGCACACGGGTCGCCGTCGTCGCCTGGTACGGCTACCGGGCACCCCGTACGCAGAGCCGCGATGTGGTGACCGACGCGCGCGCGGCGGCGGGTGGTGTCCGGCTCCGTGCCCAACTGCGCGCCCTGCGGCGGGTCAACGCGTCCGCCGCGGTCACCCTCCTGTGTCATTCGTACGGTTCCGTGGTGTGCGCGGACGCGGTGCGCGGGCCGGCCGGTCGGGCGTGGCCGCGGCCCGCGGGGGTGGTGGTGTTCGGCAGCCCCGGTCTCGGTGTCGGATCGGCCGCCGAACTCGGCGCGGACATACCCGTCTGGGCGGGCCGGGGGAGCCGGGACGGGATAGCCGAGGTGCCCCACACCCGCATCGGACTGTTCGGCGGCACCGTGGGTTTCGGTGCCGACCCGGTGTCCCCGGGGTTCGGTGCCACGGCCCTTCCCACGGGCGCGGCCGACCACAGTTCGTATCTGCGGCCCGGTGGTCTCTCCCTGCGCAACATCGCCCTCGTCGCCCTGGGGCGCGGCGCGGAGGTGCGCCATGGCTGAGGCTCGGCCCCACCCGGAAGTCCGGCCCGCCTCCCCGGCCGCGCCGAGCGGACCCCGCGGGACGGCCCTCACCGACCGCCTGCACCTGCTGGCCCTGCGGATCGACGCGAGGACCCCGGCCTCCCGGGACCGTGCGCTCGACGTCCTGCGGGCGTTCGCCGTGCTCGGGGTGGTGATCGGCCACTGGCTGGTGACCGCCGTCGTCCTGCGCGCGGGCGGCCACCTGGCGGGCGACAGCCCGCTGCGCCACCTGCCGGCCCTCACCCCGCTGACCTGGCTGTTCCAGACGCTCGCCGTCTTCTTCTTCGTCGGGGGCCAGGTCGGCGCCAGGAGTTACGCCGCGGCGAGGGGACGCGGCGAGCGTTACCGCGGCTGGCTCGCGCGGCGCCTGCGGCATCTGCTGGGACCGACGGCGGCCCTCGTGGTGACCTGGTCGCTGGTGCTGCTGGGGCTCGTCGCGGCGGGCGTGGCCGCCGAGACGATCCGGACCCTTCTGAAACTGGCGCTGTCCCCGCTCTGGTTCCTGGGGGTGTACCTCCTGCTCACGGCGGCCACCCCGCTGATACGCCGGTGCCCGGCCCGCTGCGCGGCCGCCGCCTTCCTCCTGGTCGCTGCCCTCGACGTCGCCCAGGGGCTGTCGGACGGCTCGGGATGGGCCGACACCCTGCGTGCGTGGAACGTCCCGGCCGGCTGGCTGGTGCCCTACGCGCTGGGCGTGCTCCGGGCGGGCGGCGGCCCGGTCCGTCCCCGGTGCGCCGCCGGCATGCTCGTCGGCGGCGCGACCGGGGTGGCGGCCCTGGTGGTGTGGGGCGGTTACCCGGCGAGCATGGTCGGCGTCCCCGGGGCCGGTCCGTCCAACCTCGACCCGCCGAGCCTCGCGGCGGTCTGCTTCGGGCTGGCCCAGTGCGGTGCCGGGCTGCTGCTGTACGGCCCGCTGGGCCGGCTCGTCGGACGGCGACGGGAACGGCCGGCCCCGGGCCCCCGGCGGACGCGACGCGGCTCACCCCGTGCGACGCCCCGTCAGTTGTGCTGGGCGGCGGTGGCACTGCTCAATCTCTCGGCCCTGACGGTGTTCCTGTGGCACCAGACGGCCCTGCTCGCCACCACCGTGATCTCCCTCGGCCTGGGGCAGCGCCTCTTCGGCCTGCACACGGTGCCGGACACCCTGCTCTGGCTGCCGGCCCGCCTCGCCTGGCTCCCCGTCTTCGCGGGCGCGCTGGCCGTGTGCTGGAGGACGTTCCGCGACCTGGAGTCCGCCTCCCGGCGCCGGCCGGGATGACGCCGCGGCCACCGGGCGCACCACGGCGGGCGGCGCGCTCACTCACCCTTGGCGCGGCTCGGGCCGACCTGCCGTACCTGGGGGATGGTGGTGACCATGTGCGCGACGACGCGTTCGCTGAGGCAGACGTGCCGGTAGGGGATGTCGCCGGGGAAGCGGACGAAATCGCCGGCGGCGAGGTCGACGGGCTCGGTGAGCGGTCCGGTGCGCAGCTTGCCGGTGACGACGTAGAGGTGGTGCAGGGTTCCGGCGGCCTGTGGTGGGAGTGGCTGGGGGGCCGTGGAGCCGCGTTCGAGGCGCAGGACGAGGGTGCGGACGTAACCGGAGCCGTAGGTCTCGTCCAGGACGCGTTCGCTGCCGTGCGCCGCCCGCAGCCATTCGCCGTCGGCCTGCCGCTGTACGTAGACGGGTGTGCCCCATTCGGTCAGGAGCCGGCGCGCGGGGACGTCCAGGGCGGCTCCCAGGAGGGACAGGGTCTCCACGGTCGGGTTGCCCGATCCCTGCTCGATCTTCGACAGCGTCTGCTTGGACAGGCCGGAGCGGCGGGCGAGTTCGCCGAGCGACATGGCCCTCTCCAGCCGGAAGCGGCGGACGTTGCGGGCGACGAGCTCGTTCTCATGGGCCAAGGTGTCACTTTTAATGGTCACCCCGTCATTGTTGACGGACGCCTGCGCAGTTCGCATGCTTGTACCGTAAAGTTTGACAAAAGGTTCACTGAAAGTGACGCCGCTGCTGCAAGCCGAGGTGAGACACGATGACCGCCACCCTCGTCGGTCCCGAGCGTGACGACCGGGCCGCTGTCGACAAGGCCATCAGCCTCCTCGTCGCACTGGGCGACAGGACGAACGGCGGGGCAGGGGTGAGCGAACTGGCCCGCCGGGCGCGGCTGAGCAAGTCCACCGCGCACCGGGTCCTCGGCATGCTGGAGCGCAACGGCGTCGTCGAACGTGTCGGCACCGGCTACCGGCTCGGAGAGCGCCTGCACCACCTCGGACGCGCCGTCTACGCACCCGACGCCGAACACGTCCGCGACTTCCTGCTGCCCTACCTCGCCGACCTGTACGAGGCGACCCGCGAGACCGTGCACCTGGCGGTGCTGCACGACACGTCCGTCGTCTACCTGGCCAAGCTCTACGGACACCGCAGCGCGTCCGTGCCCTCACGCATCGGGGGCCGGCTGCCCGCCCACGCCACGGCGGTCGGAAAGGTGCTGCTGGCCTACGACTCCCGGGCGGCCGAGCGCGCCATGGACGGAGCCCTGGGCCGGTTCACGGATCGGACGGTCTGCCGGGCGGACGAACTGGCCGCCGAACTGGACGCGATCCGCCGCACCGGCGTGGCCTTCGACGACGAGGAGTACCAGCCGGGCCTGGTCTGCACGGCCGCCCCCGTCCTGAGCAGGGGAGGCGTCGCCATCGCGGCGCTGTCGGTGGCGGGCCGCCGGGGGTCGGTGTGCAGACCA
>NZ_JCANQV010000154.1:0-14010 GCF_059553635.1 Candidatus Streptomyces philanthi | reverse complement strand
GACCGGTCCGGCGCACCCGCGGCCGCGCGCCCCGCGCGCACATCGTGATGCCCGAACACCACCGGACCTCCGGGGCAGGCGCCCCGGCCTAGGAGTGCGTTCAGATGTCCTCCGACTTCTTCCTTCCCGATCCCGAGGGATCGGTGCCCACGCCCGAGGGCTACTTCGGTGCCTTCGGCGGCAAGTTCATCCCCGAGGCGCTGGTCGCGGCGGTCGACGAGGTCGCCGCCGAGTACGAGAAGGCCAAGGCGGACCCCGCGTTCGCGGCCGAGCTCGACGACCTGATGGTCCACTACACCGGGCGCCCCAGCGCGCTCACCGAGGTGCCGCGGTTCGCGGAGCACGCGGGCGGCGCCCGGGTCTTCCTCAAGCGCGAGGACCTCAACCACACCGGCTCCCACAAGATCAACAACGTGCTGGGCCAGGCGCTCCTCACCAAGCGCATGGGCAAGACCCGCGTCATCGCCGAGACCGGCGCCGGCCAGCACGGCGTCGCCACCGCCACCGCCTGCGCCCTCTTCGGCCTCGACTGCACCATCTACATGGGCGAGGTCGACACCCGGCGGCAGGCCCTGAACGTCGCCCGGATGCGGATGCTCGGCGCCGAGGTCGTCTCCGTGACGTCCGGCAGCCGCACCCTCAAGGACGCCATCAACGAGGCGTTCCGCGACTGGGTCGCCAACGTCGACCGCACCCACTACCTCTTCGGCACCGTCGCCGGTCCCCACCCCTTCCCGGCCCTGGTCCGCGACTTCCACCGCGTCATCGGCGTCGAGGCCAGGCGCCAGATCCTCCAGCGCGCCGGGCGGCTGCCGGACGCCGCCCTCGCCTGCGTCGGCGGCGGCTCCAACGCCATCGGCCTCTTCCACGCCTTCCTGCCCGACAAGGACGTCCGCCTCATCGGCTGCGAACCGGGCGGTCACGGCGTGGCCACCGGGGAGCACGCCGCCACCCTCACCGAGGGCACCCCCGGCATCCTCCACGGCTCCCGCTCCTACGTCCTCCAGGACGAGGACGGCCAGATCACCGAGCCGTACTCGATCTCCGCCGGACTGGACTACCCGGGCATCGGCCCCGAGCACTCCTACCTCAAGGACACCGGCCGCGCCGAGTACCGCGCCGTCACCGACGACGAGGCGATGCAGGCACTGCGGCTGCTGTCGCGCACCGAGGGCATCATCCCCGCCATCGAGAGCGCCCACGCGCTGGCGGGTGCCCTGGAGGTCGGCCGCGAGCTGGGCCCCGACGGCCTGCTGCTGGTCAACCTCTCCGGCCGGGGGGACAAGGACATGGACACCGCTGCCCGCTACTTCGGGCTGTACGACACCGAGGGCGAGGGGCAGAAGTGATGGCGGCCAACACGGGGACCACGGGCAACGCCGCCCTGCTCGGCCAGGTACTGGCGGGCGCCCGCGCCGAGGACCGCGCCGCGCTCGTCGGCTACCTCCCGGCGGGCTTTCCCACCGTCGACGGCGGCATCCGCGCGGTGCGCGCCATGCTGGAGGGCGGCTGCGACATCGTCGAGGTCGGGCTGCCGCACAGCGACCCGGTCCTGGACGGCCCGGTGATCCAGACCGCCGACGACATCGCGCTGCGCGCCGGGGTACGGATCACCGACGTCATCCGCACGGTCCGTGAGGTGTTCGCCGCGACCGGGGCGCCCGTGCTGTGCATGACGTACTGGAACCCCGTCGACCGCTACGGCGCCGAGCGCTTCGCCGCCGACCTCGCCGCGGCGGGCGGCGCCGGCTGCATCCTGCCGGACCTGCCGGTCGAGGAGTCCGAGACCTGGCGGAAGGCCGCCGCCGAGCACGGACTGGCCACCGTCTTCGTCGTGGCGCCGAGCAGCCGCGACGAACGCCTCGCCAAGATCACCGCGGCGGGCTCCGGCTTCGTCTACGCCGCCTCGCTGATGGGCGTCACCGGCACCCGCGAGTCGGTCGGCCAGGAGGCCCGGGAACTGGTCGAGCGCACCCGCGCCGTCACCGAGCTGCCGGTGTGCGTCGGCCTCGGCGTCTCCAACCCCGAGCAGGCCGCCGAGGTCGCGGGCTTCGCCGACGGAGTGATCGTCGGTTCCGCGTTCGTCAAGCGGCTGCTGGAGGCGGGGGACGACCTGGAGACCGGACTCGACGGGGTCAGGGCGCTCGCCGCGGCGCTGGCCGAGGGGGTCCGCGCCCGCGGATGACCGGACGGGCGCGGTACGGTGCCGCGCCCGTCGTCCCCCGATAGGGCGAACATCGGTGCGGAGGGGTGCGACGGCGCCCCTCCGCTTCGTTGTCCCAGGGGTGAGCCAGAAGAACGATGACGGTAAGAGCAGCGCCCGAGCGCGGCTGCAGGCACAGCGGGAGAAGGAGCAGGCGCGCGCCCGGCGCGGCCGGCAGGCGATCGTCGCCGGGGCCGTGGTCGCGGTGCTCGCCCTCGGGGGCGGGGTCGCGATCCTGGCGTCCTCCTCGGGCGGCGAGGAGGACAAGGGCCCGATGGCCGTCCCCCGGGGGGCGACCGGCGGCGCCAAGCCGTTCGTCCCGGTGGGCGCGCCCAACGCCCCCTCCACCCTCACGGTGTGGGAGGACTTCCGCTGCCCCGCGTGCCAGCAGTTCGAGACCGGCTTCCGCCCGGTCGTCCACGAGCTGGAGGACTCCGGGCAGCTCAGGACCGAGTACCACCTCGCCACGCTGATCGACGGCAACGGCGGCGGCAAGGGTTCCCTCACCGCGGGCAACGCCGCGCTGTGCGCCCAGGACGCGGGGAAGTTCCGTGAGTACCACGACGTCCTCTACACCGAGCAGCCGCCGGAGCAGCAGGACAAGTACGCCGACAAGAAGCGGCTGCTGGAGCTGGCCGGCAAGGTCAAGGGGCTGGTGGACGACGCCTTCACCCGCTGTGTCGAGGACGGCAGGTACGACGCGTTCGTCCAGAAGTCCAACGGCGCCTTCAACACCTCCGGCTTCCGCGGCACCCCGACCGTCCTCCTCAACGGCAAGGATCTGGCGAAGGTGAAGAACGGCCAGTTCACCCCCGCCGAGTTCCGCACGATGGTCCAGGACGCCAACAAGGCGAGGCACCCGGGCGGGGCCGCCACCCCGTCCCCCTGACGGCGGTGGCCGGGCACCTGGCGTGACCGGCGCCGTTACGGAGCCGTGGCCGGGCGGGTTGCCCTGCCCCCCGCCCGGCGCGGTAGCGTCGACCCTGCCATGGACCTCGCATTCATTCCCAGCCCGTCGACCGGCGTCGTACACCTCGGCCCGATCCCGCTCCGGGGCTACGCGTTCTGCATCATCATCGGCGTCTTCCTCGGCGTCTGGCTCGGCAACAAGCGCTGGATCCAGCGCGGCGGCCGGTCCGGGACGGTCGCGGACATCGCCGTCTGGGCGGTGCCCTTCGGACTCGTCGGCGGCCGGCTCTACCACGTCATCACGACGTACGAGCCGTACTTCGGCAAGGACGGAAACCCCCTCGACGTCTTCAAGGTGTGGCAGGGCGGCCTCGGCATCTGGGGCGCGGTGGCGCTCGGCGCGGTCGGCGCCTGGATCGGCTGCCGGCGGCGCGGTATCCCGCTCCCGGCGTACTGCGACGCGCTGGCACCCGGTCTGGCCATCGGCCAGGCGATCGGCCGGTGGGGCAACTGGTTCAACCAGGAGCTGTACGGCCGTGCCACCGATGTGCCCTGGGCGCTGGAGATCAGCTCCGACCCGGCCATCGGCCGCGTCGGCGGCACGTACCACCCGACGTTCCTCTACGAGTCCCTGTGGTGCCTGGGCGTCGCCGCGCTGGTGATCTGGGCCGACAAGCGCTTCCGCCTCGGACACGGCCGGGCCTTCGCCCTCTACGTGGCCGCGTACTGCGTGGGCCGCGCCTGGATCGAGTACATGCGGATCGACGAGGCGCACCACATCCTGGGCCTGCGGCTCAACGTCTGGACGGCGCTGATCGGGCTGCTGCTGGCGGTGGTCTACATGGTGGTGTCCGCGAAGAAGGCCCCGGGCCGCGAAGAGGTCGTCGAGCCGGGCGCGGAGCGGACGGACGGCGAGAGCGACGGGGCCGCCACGGAGGAGGCCGGGAAGGTCTCCGTGACGAAGGCGGCGGGCGCCGCGGGCGCCGGGAAGAAGGACAAGGCGGCGGACGGCGGCGCCGGGAGCGGCACGGCCTCCTGACCTCGCCCCGCCGTCCACGGCGGAAGAACCGGGCGGATCCGATCATGGCATCGGGTCCGCCCGGTGCCGTTCCGGGCCCCGTGGCGTCCCGGAACGGCGGGCCGCGGAGAGCGGAACCAGCGTCGGATGACGCCGTGTGATCGGGATCTCACCACCGACTCTTCGGTAAAACCGCAGGTCAGCGCGGTAAGTTCGGCCTTCCTTGCTAGCGGTGACGGGGTGTTCGCGCATAGCTTCGAGTCATCGGAGGGGAAAGCGCCGAGATCGGCCCACACCTCGCGGAAGGGAGAAGGTCCCCTATGTCTGTCATCGGAGTCATGGACACCTCTGCGGCGACGCACGAGGCCCACCGCGACAACCACACCCACCGCGATGTGAACGGGGGCTGGCTGCGTCCCGCCGTCTTCGGCGCGATGGACGGACTGGTCTCGAACCTCGCCCTGATGACGGGCGTCGCGGGTGGCGCGGTGTCGCAGCAGACGATCGTCATCACGGGCCTCGCGGGCCTGGCGGCGGGCGCCTTCTCGATGGCGGCGGGGGAGTACACCTCGGTCGCCTCGCAGCGGGAACTCGTCCAGGCGGAGCTGGACGTCGAACGGGCGGAGCTGCGCAAGCACCCCAAGGACGAGCGGGACGAGCTGGCCGCGCTGTACGTGTCGCGGGGCGTGGAGCCCCATCTGGCCCGGCAGGTCGCCGACCAGCTGTCGAAGGACCCCGAGCAGGCGCTGGAGATCCATGCCCGGGAGGAGCTGGGCATCGACCCGTCCGACCTTCCGTCGCCCCTGGTCGCCGCCGTGTCGTCCTTCGGCTCGTTCGCGCTGGGCGCGCTGCTGCCCGTCCTGCCCTATCTGCTGGGGGCGTCGGCGCTGTGGCCCGCCGTGCTGCTCGCGCTGGTCGGGCTGTTCGGCTGCGGGGCCGTCGTGGCGCGGGTGACGGCGCGTTCCTGGTGGTACAGCGGGCTGCGCCAGTTGGCCCTCGGTGGCGCCGCCGCGGGGGTGACATACGCCCTGGGAACGATGTTCGGGACCGTCGTAGGGTGAGATTCCCTACGGGGCACCGCATCATCAGTCATCACCGGGTGGTTTCACCGCGTGGACCGCGGGGCATAAGGCCGTAACGCCGCCGGCAGTGCCGCACGGTGGCCGTCACCCCCCTACGCGGACGGAATCTCCGTCCCTCCCATGACACCGCACGGGCGCGGTGTCCACATGCTGGAAGGATCTATCCGCTTTTCGAGAAGCGGGTCATCCTGTACCCTGCACGAAATTTCGCAGAGGGCCAACGTCGTCCCTCGGCACCCCGTATGCCATGACGACGTTGGGAGAGCCGATGCGTTCTGCGTCCACGCACTCCGCGACCACCGGCGCCGGCGCCGCCTGGTCGCCCTTGGACGGTCGCCCCGCCCCCCAGGGGATGTACGACCCCCGCGACGAACACGACGCCTGCGGCGTCGGTTTCGTCGCCACCCTGACCGGCGAGGCCAGCCACGCCCTGGTCGAGCAGGCCCTCACCGTCCTGACGAACCTGGAGCACCGCGGCGCCACCGGCTCCGAGCCCGACTCGGGCGACGGCGCCGGCATCCTGCTCCAGGTCCCGGACGCCTTCCTGCGGGAGAACGTCACCTTCCCGCTCCCCGAGGCCGGCGGATACGCCGTCGGCATCGCCTTCCTCCCGTCCGACGCCCGGCTGGCGGCCGAAGCCGTCCCGCGGATCGAGACGATCGCGGCCGAGGAGGGCCTGGACGTCCTCGGCTGGCGGGTCGTCCCCGTCGCGCCCGACCTGCTCGGCAACGGCGCCCGCGCCACCATGCCGGCCTTCTCCCAGCTGTTCGTCGCCGACGGCCGCAGCACCGGCAGGGACCTGGACCGCAAGGCGTTCGCGCTGCGCAAGCGCGCCGAGCGCGAGGCCGGCGTCTACTTCCCCTCGCTGTCCTCCCGGACGCTCGTCTACAAGGGCATGCTGACCACCGGTCAGCTGGAGCCGTTCTTCCCCGACCTGTCCGACCGCCGGTTCGCCACCGCCATCGCCCTGGTGCACTCGCGGTTCTCCACCAACACCTTCCCGAGCTGGCCGCTGGCCCACCCGTACCGCTTCGTCGCGCACAACGGTGAGATCAACACGGTGCGCGGCAACCGCAACTGGATGCGCGCCCGCGAGTCCCAGCTCGCCTCCACGCTGTTCGGGAACGAGAACCTGGAGCGGCTGTTCCCCGTCTGCACCCCGGACGCCTCCGACTCCGCCTCCTTCGACGAGGTCCTGGAACTGCTGCACCTCGGCGGGCGCTCGCTGCCGCACGCGGTGCTGATGATGGTCCCCGAGGCGTGGGAGAACAGCACCACCATGGACCCGGCCCGCCGGGCCTTCTACCGCTACCACTCCACGATGATGGAGCCCTGGGACGGCCCCGCCTGCGTCACCTTCACCGACGGCACGCAGGTCGGCGCCGTCCTCGACCGCAACGGGCTGCGCCCCGGCCGCTACTGGGTCACCGACGACGGCCTGGTCGTCCTCTCCTCCGAGGTCGGCGTCCTCGACATCGACCCGGCCAAGGTCGTCCGCAAGGGCCGCCTCCAGCCCGGCCGGATGTTCCTCGTCGACACCGCCGAGCACCGCATCATCGAGGACGACGAGATCAAGGCGCGCCTCGCCGCCGAACACCCCTACCAGGAGTGGCTGGACGCCGGACTGATCGACCTCGCCGATCTCCCCGAGCGCGAGCACATCGTCCACACCCACGCCTCGGTCACCCGCCGCCAGCAGACCTTCGGCTACACCGAGGAGGAGCTGCGTGTCATCCTCGCGCCGATGGCCAGGACCGGCGCCGAGCCGATCGGCTCGATGGGCACCGACACCCCCATCGCCGCGCTCTCCGACCGCCCCCGGCTGCTGTTCGACTACTTCACCCAGCTGTTCGCGCAGGTCACCAACCCGCCGCTGGACGCCATCCGCGAGGAACTGGTCACCTCCCTGGTCTCCTCGCTCGGCCCCCAGGGCAACCTCCTGGAGCCGACCGCCGCGTCCTGCCGCAGCGTCACCCTGCCGTTCCCGGTCATCGACAACGACGAGCTGGCCAAGCTCATCCACATCAACGCCGACGGCGACATGCCCGGCATGAAGGCCGTCACCCTCTCCGGCCTCTACCGTGTCGGCGGCGGGAGCGACGCGCTGGCCGCCCGGATCGACGAGATCTGTGCCGAGGCCGGGGCCGCCATCGAGGACGGCGCCCGTCTGATCGTGCTGTCCGACCGGCACTCCGACGCCGAGCACGCCCCGATCCCGTCGCTGCTGCTCACCTCCGCCGTCCACCACCACCTCATCCGCACCAAGCAGCGCACCCAGGTGGGCCTGCTCGTCGAGGCCGGCGACGTCCGCGAGGTGCACCATGTCGCCCTGCTGATCGGCTACGGCGCCGCCGCCGTCAACCCGTACCTGGCGATGGAGTCCGTCGAGGACCTGGTGCGGGCCGGCACCTTCGTCCGCGATGTCCCCGGGCTCGACACGGAAACCGCCCTCCGCAACCTCATCAAGGCACTCGGCAAGGGCGTGCTGAAGGTGATGTCCAAGATGGGCATCTCCACCGTCGCCTCCTACCGCGGCGCGCAGGTCTTCGAGGCCGTCGGCCTGGACGCGGCGTTCGTCGACACGTACTTCCACGGCACCACCACCAAGATCGGCGGCGCCGGACTCGACGTCGTCGCCCGGGAGACGGCCGCCCGGCACGCCGCGGCCTACCCCGCCTCCGGCATCACCGCCAGCCACCGCGCCCTGGAGATCGGCGGCGAGTACCAGTGGCGCCGCGAGGGCGAGCCGCACCTCTTCGACCCCGAGACCGTCTTCCGCCTCCAGCACTCCACCCGCGCCCAGCGCTACGACGTCTTCAAGCAGTACACCGAGCGGGTGAACGAGCAGTCCGAGCGGCTGATGACGCTGCGCGGCCTGTTCGGCTTCCGCTCCGACCGCCCCTCGGTGCCGCTGGACGAGGTCGAGCCGGTCTCCGAGATCGTCAAGCGGTTCTCCACCGGCGCCATGTCGTACGGCTCGATCTCCCGCGAGGCGCACGAGACGCTGGCCCTCGCCATGAACCAGCTCGGCGGCAAGTCCAACACCGGCGAGGGCGGCGAGGACCCGGAGCGGCTGTACGACCCCGAGCGGCGCTCGGCCATCAAGCAGGTCGCCTCCGGCCGGTTCGGGGTGACGTCCGAGTACCTCGTCAACGCCGACGACATCCAGATCAAGATGGCGCAGGGCGCGAAGCCCGGCGAGGGCGGCCAGCTGCCGGGCCACAAGGTCTACCCGTGGGTCGCGCGGACCCGGCACTCGACGCCCGGCGTCGGCCTGATCTCCCCGCCGCCGCACCACGACATCTACTCCATCGAGGACCTGGCGCAGCTGATCCACGACCTCAAGAGCGCCAACCCGGCGGCCCGCATCCATGTGAAGCTGGTCTCCGAGGCCGGTGTGGGCACGGTCGCCGCCGGCGTCTCCAAGGCGCACGCGGACGTGGTGCTGGTCTCCGGCCACGACGGCGGCACCGGCGCCTCCCCGCTCACCTCCCTCAAGCACGCGGGCGGCCCCTGGGAGCTGGGCCTGGCCGAGACGCAGCAGACGCTGCTGCTGAACGGGCTGCGCGACCGGATCGTGGTGCAGACCGACGGCCAGCTCAAGACCGGCCGTGACGTGGTCGTGGCCGCGCTGCTGGGCGCCGAGGAGTTCGGCTTCGCCACCGCGCCGCTGGTCGTCTCCGGCTGCGTCATGATGCGCGTGTGCCATCTGGACACCTGCCCGGTCGGCATCGCCACCCAGAACCCGGCGCTGCGCGAGCGGTTCAGCGGCAAGGCCGCCCACCTCGTCACCTTCTTCCGCTTCATCGCCGAGGAGGTCCGCGAGCTGCTGGCCGAGCTGGGCTTCCGCACCCTGGAGGAGGCCGTCGGGCACGCCGAGGTCCTGGACACCACCCGGGCCGTCCGCCACTGGAAGGCCCGCGGACTGGACCTCGCACCGCTGCTGCACGTCCCCGACCTGCCCGAGGGCGCGGTCCGCCACCGGGTCACCGCCCAGGACCACGGCCTGGCCAAGGCGTTGGACAACGAGCTGATCGAGCTGGCCGCCGACGCGCTGTCCGCGAAGAGCGCGCAGAACGCCCGCCCGGTGCGGGCCCGGCTCGCGATCCGCAACATCAACCGCACCGTCGGCACCATGCTCGGCCACGAGGTCACCCGGAGGTTCGGCGGCGCGGGGCTGCCCGACGACACCATCGACCTCACCTTCACCGGCTCCGCCGGCCAGTCCTTCGGTGCCTTCCTGCCGCGCGGCATCACCCTGCGCCTGGAGGGCGACGCCAACGACTACGTCGGCAAGGGCCTCTCCGGCGGCCGGATCGTCGTCCGCCCCGACCGCGGCGCCGACCACCTCGCCGAGTACTCGACCATCGCGGGCAACACCCTCGCCTACGGCGCCACCGGCGGCGAGATGTTCCTGCGCGGCCGGGTCGGCGAACGGTTCTGCGTCCGCAACTCCGGCGCCACCGTCGTCTCCGAGGGCGTCGGCGACCACGGCTGCGAGTACATGACCGGCGGCAGCGCCGTCGTCCTGGGCGAGACCGGCCGCAACTTCGCGGCGGGCATGTCCGGCGGCACCGCCTACGTCATCGACCTCGACCCCGACCGCGTCAACCGCGAACTCGCCGGTGCCGTCCAGCCACTGGACGACGCCGACACACGGTGGCTGCACGACGTCGTGCACCGCCACCAGCAGGAGACCGGCTCCACCGTCGCCGCACGGCTCCTCGCCGACTGGGGTGCCGCCGCGGCCCGGTTCCGCAAGGTCGTCCCGGCCACCTACCAGGCCGTGCTCGCCGCCAAGGACGCCGCCGAGCGCGCCGGGCTCTCCGAGTCCGAGACCCACGAGAAGATGATGGAGGCGGCGACGCATGGCTGACCCCAAGGGCTTCCTGACCACCGACCGCGAGGTCGCCCCCACCCGTCCCGTCGCCGAACGCGTCAAGGACTGGAACGAGGTCCCCGTCCCCGGCGCGCTGCTGCCCCTCGTGGGCAAGCAGGCGAGCCGGTGCATGGACTGCGGCATCCCCTTCTGCCACAACGGCTGCCCGCTCGGGAACCTGATCCCCGAGTGGAACGACTACGTCTACCGCGACGACTGGCGGGCCGCCAGTGAGCGGCTGCACGCCACCAACAACTTCCCCGAGTTCACCGGGCGGCTCTGCCCCGCCCCGTGCGAGGCGGCGTGCGTGCTGGGCATCAACCAGCGGCCGGTCACCATCAAGAACGTCGAGGTCTCGATCGTCGACCGCGCCTGGGACAGCGGCGATGTCACCCCCCGGCCCCCGGAGCGCCTGTCCGGCAAGACCGTCGCCGTCATCGGCTCGGGCCCGGCGGGCCTCGCCGCCGCCCAGCAGCTGACCCGGGCCGGCCACACCGTCGCGGTGTACGAGCGCGCCGACCGCGTCGGCGGCCTGCTGCGCTACGGCATCCCGGCGTTCAAGATGGAGAAGCGCCACATCAACCGGCGGATCGAGCAGATGCGCGCGGAGGGCACCAAGTTCCGTACGGAGGTGGAGATCGGCCGCGACATCGACGCCGCCGAACTGCGCCGCCGCTACGACGCGGTGGTCGTCGCCGCGGGCGCCACCACCTCCCGCGACCTTCCGGTGCCCGGCCGGGAGCTGAACGGCGTCCACTTCGCGATGGAGTACCTGCCGCTCGCCAACAAGGTGCAGGAGGGCGACCTGACCGTTTCCCCGATCACCGCGGAGGGCAAGCACGTCGTCGTCATCGGCGGCGGCGACACCGGCGCGGACTGCGTGGGCACCGCCCACCGGCAGGGCGCGCTCTCGGTCACCCAGCTGGAGATCATGCCGAGGCCGGGGGAGGAGCGGAACGCGCACCAGCCCTGGCCGACGTTCCCGATGCTCTACAAGGTGACCTCGGCGCACGAGGAGGGCGGCGAGCGCGTCTACTCCGTCTCCACCACCCGCTTCGAGGGCGACGAGCACGGCAACGTCCAGTGGCTGCACCTGGTCGAGGTGGAGTTCACCGACGGCAGGCCGGAACCCAAGCCCGGTACCGAGCGGCGGATCCCGGCCCAGCTGGTCACCCTCGCGATGGGCTTCACCGGCACCGACCGCGCCAACGGTCTCGTCGAGCAGTTCGGCCTCGGACTGGACGCCCGGGGCAACATCGCCCGCGACGCGGACTTCGCCACCAACGTCCCCGGTGTCTTCGTCGCCGGTGACGCGGGCCGCGGGCAGTCGCTGATCGTCTGGGCCATCGCCGAGGGCCGCTCCGCCGCCCGCGGCGTGGACCGCTTCCTCACCGGCACCAGCACCCTGCCCGCACCCATCAGGCCGACGGACCGCGCACTGACCGTCTGACACGGTCGCGCCCGGTCATTCCCGTCGCAGGGACCGGGCGCGCGGTCCGTCCTGTCCCGTACAACGGCGTACGGACAACCACGGCGCCTGCCTCCCACCCCGACCGGAGGGCAGGCGCCGCGTGTTTTCCGGGGTCAGCCGTCCGCGCCGACGTGCCCGATCCGGTGGTCGCCGAGCCGCCGCTGGGTGTCCTGGAGCAGGGTGCGCAGCAGGGCGGTCAGGTGCTCCTGCTGCTCCGGGGAGAGTCCGCCGATCAGTTCGGCCTCGCGGCGCAGCACCTCGTCCACGGTCGTCTCGACGAGATCGTGCCCGGCCGCGGTCAGCTCGACCAGGACGGACCGCGGCCGGCCCTCGCCCGGTCTGCGCACCACCAGCCCCTCGCGCTCGGCGCGGGCCACGCGCTGGGAGACGGCCCCCGCGGTGACCAGGGAACGCCGCCCCAGCTCACGGGTGCTGAGGGTGTAGGGGGCGCCGCTGCGGCGCAGCACGCTGAGCAGGTCGAGGGTGGCCGGGTCCACCCCGGCGCGGGCCAGCACCCGGCGCCGGTCGTCGCCGAGCAGCTTGGCCAGCCGCCAGATCGGCGTGACGATCCCGATGGAGGAGACCGGGGTGCCGGGCCGCTCGCGCTGCCAGGCGGCGGCGATCTCCTCGACGGGGTACGCGGGTCCCGGGGGCCCGTCGTCGTTCCGCGTCTCGTTCTCCCTTGCCACGGCGGCCTCCCGGTCGTTATGTTCAGCGCTAAATTTAGACCTGAACGTAGAGCGGGGTTCATCGTATGACACGCACTGTCCTGGTCACCGGTGGCGGTACGGGCATCGGCCGGGCCACCGCCCACCACTTCGCGGCCCACGGAGACCATGTCGTCGTCACCGGGCGCCGGCCCGGCCCCCTCCAGGAGACGGCCCGCCACGCCAACATCCGCGCGGTCGTCTGCGACCACACCGCCCCCCAAGCGCTCACCGCTCTGCGGGACGAACTCCCCGAAGGAGTCGACGTCCTGGTCAACAACGCGGGCGGCAACACCGACTTCGACGCCGACGGCGCCACCGGCCTGGCGGCCTGTGCACGGGACTTCCGCGCCAACCTCGACGCGAACCTGCTCACCGCCGTGCTCACCACCGAGGCGCTGGAGGGCCGGCTCGTACCCGGCGGTGCCGTCATCCACATCGGCTCGATCGCCGCCGACACCGGGACCGGTGCCTACGGCGCGGCCAAGGCGGCCCTCGCCGCGTGGAACACCGGACTGGCGGGCGTCCTCGGCCCGCGCGACATCACCGCCAATGTCGTCGCGCCCGGCTACATCGAGGACACCGAGTTCTTCCGCGGCCGGCTCCCCGAGGAGCGCCGGGAGCGGCTGGTGGCCGCGACGGCGCGCGGCCGCGCGGGGACGCCGGCGGACATCGCGGGCACCGTGGCGTTCCTGGCGTCCCCGGCCGCCCGGCACCTCACCGGGCAGGTCCTCCACGTCAACGGGGGTGCGCACCGCACCCGGTGACACCGCGTCCGCCACCGGCGTGATCCGCTTCCGGCGGCCGGTGGCGGGTAGCGTCCGTGGCATGGACACGTACCGTGTGCCGGGCGTCCGGCCCGAACCCGTCGTTCCCGGTGTCTGGCAACTCGCCTTCCCCGTGGGGCACGTGTATCTCGTCGCGCTGCCCGGTGGGGGCTTCGCGGCGGTGGACACCGGCCTTCCCGGGTCCGCGCCCGCCGTCCTGGACGCGCTGGCCCGGCTCGGCGGGGCGCCGGAGGACCTGCGGCAGATCGTGCTCACCCACTACCACGCCGACCACGCGGGCTCCGCCGCCGACCTCGCCGGGGCCACCGGCGCCCGGGTACTGGCCGGCGCGCTCGAAGCCCCCTACCTGAGCGGGACCCTGTCCCCGCCCCCGCCGCTGCTCGGGCCCCGGGAACGGGAGCTGTACGAGGAGGTCGTGACGGGCTCCCCCGGGGCCGCGGCGCCGGTGCGCCCGGTGCGGGTGGACGTCGCCCTGCGCGACGGGGACGCGCTCGACGGCTGGCCGGGGGAGGCGCGGGCGCTGCACGTGCCCGGACACACACCGGGCGCCATCGCGGTGCATCTGCCGCGTGGCCGGGTGCTGTTCCCCGGTGACGCCATCGCGACCGTGCCCGGGGGCGGACGCGCGCTCCTGGGGCCGTTCAACGCCGACCCGGAGGAGGCGCTCGCCTCGTTCCGCAGGCTCGCCGCGCTCGACGACGCCGACACCGTGTGCGTACCGCACGGTGCGCCGATCCGCGGCGGCGCCCGGGAGGTGCTGGCGGCCGCGACCCCGGAGAAGGACTGGCGCTGACGCGCCCCGTCAGGTGTCGCACTCCAGCAGTGTGTGGCACAGGCCGCAGCGGGCCTGGAGCCTGCCCCGTACGGGGAGGCGGATGCGCTGGTGGCAGACCGGGCAGGGGAACGTCACCCGCCGCGGCCCGGGGCCCTCGAAGGCGAAGCCGTAAGAACGG
>NZ_JCANQV010000153.1:0-14131 GCF_059553635.1 Candidatus Streptomyces philanthi | reverse complement strand
CCCCACGGCCTTCACCCAGCGCTCCCAGCGGGCCGAACACGCCCTGATCCGGGCCGCCCTGGACGGCACGCTCGACGAGCACCGGCTCCCGCCGCCGCTGCGGCTGCTGCGCCGGTTCCCCGCCCTGGGCACCGTCACCGGCTACCTCGGCGGCATCGGCGTACGCCCCGAGCACGCGCCGGACTTCGCGCGCCGGGCGGCGTAGGGCAGACCTCTCAGGCGGGGAGGTCGCGCGGGACGACGGCGTGGCGGACGAACGTCTCCAGTTCGGCGGTGGCGGCGTCCAGGTCGAGTCCGGGGTCCGCGAGCCACTGCGCGATCACCCCGTCGATCGCCCCGCCGATCGCCAGCGCCACCGTACGGGTGTCGCACTCCCGCACCCGGCCGGCCTCCTGCCCCGCGGCGAGGAGGCCGGCCAGCGCCTGCCACCGTCCCCGGGTGTCGTGCGCACCGGGCGTCTTCAACCGGGTGCCGCCCTCGTCGTCCAGCAGCATCTCGGTGATCACCCGGACATGGCTCCGGTGGGCCCGCTGATAGCCGATCATCGCGCGGACGTAGGCGACCAGCGCGTCGAGCGGGTCCTTCTCGCCCGCCACCCGCTCGGTGACGTACGCGGTGAACCGGTCCAGCACATGGTCGAGGGTGGCGCGGGTGAGGTTGTCCTTCGAGGAGAAGTGGTAGAGGACCGCGGCCTTGGACAGCCCGGCCCGCTCGGCGATGGCCGACAGCGAGGCCGACGGGTAGCCCCGCTCGGCGATCAGTTCGGCGGTGCAGTCGATCAGCTGCCGTCGGCGGGCCTGCTCGGTGAAGGTCGGCGCGTCGGGGCCGCGGCGGGGCGTCATCGCGGGCCTCTCCTCCTGTCTCTGGTGCCGCGGCGGTGCGGCCCGCGGGTCCGTCGTACGCCGGGCACTGCGCTCCGGCCGAGGCCGACCGTACACCGGGGGATAGGATCAGCGCGCCATGGAGACGATTGCCCGCTACACCAGTTTCGTCGCGGTCGGCGACAGCTTCACCGAAGGCATGTCCGACGGCCTGCCGGACGGCTCCTACCGGGGCTGGGCCGACCTGCTCGCCGCCCGCCTCGCCGCCCAAACCCCCGGCTTCCGCTACGCCAACCTCGCGGTCCGCGGCAAGCTGATCGACCAGATCCTCGACGACCAGGCCGGGCCCGCCGCCGCGATGGGCGCGGACCTGGTGACGCTGGTCGGCGGGCTCAACGACGTCCTGCGCCCGGGCTGCGACGTGGAACGGGTCTGCGACCGGCTCGGCGCGGCGGCCGATCTCCTCGCCAAGGGCGGGGGCCGGCTCGTCCTGATGCGCAGCCCCGGACGGCAGGGCCCCGTCCTGGAGCGCTACCGCCCGCGCATGGAACGCCTCTTCGCCCATATCGACACCCTGGCCGCCCGGCACGGGGCGCTCGTCGTCGACCTGTACGGCTCGCGGGCGCTCGCCGACCCCCGGATGTGGGCGGAGGACCGGCTCCACCTCAACGCCGAGGGACACCGCCGGGTCGCCGAGGCCGTCTGGCAAGCGCTCGGCCTGGAGCCCGCCGAGGACTGGGACGCCCCCCTGCCGGCCGCCGTCCCCCCGGCCTGGTCCGCACGCCGTGCCGCGGACCTGCGGTTCGCCCGGGAGCACCTGGTCCCCTGGATCGGCCGCCGCCTCACCGGCCGCTCCTCCGGGGACGGCCGGGCCCCGAAACGTCCCGACCTCGTGCCGTACGAGGGCTGAGCACGCCCGAGGCCGCGCGCCTCCGCCTTCACGCACCGGTCGGACGACAGGCTCTAACGATCCCGGCCCAGCAGCCGGCGCAGGCGCCCCGGCCGGCGCGGGGCGTCCGGGCGCCGGACGACGATGCCGCCGCCGACGATCGTGCCGAGGACGGCGACGCGGTGCACGACCGGGGTGCCCGGGGCGAGGTCCTTCGCCTGGCGGTCCACGACCGAGCCGCCGCGCAGCTCCACCTCCTGGGTGTCCACCTCGTAGCCGTCCGGGACGATCAGCCGCAGGCTGCCGCCGCGCATCTCCACCGCCACCTCGGTGACCGGCTCCCGTACGACCGCCGACGTGAAGTCGATCAGGACGCTGCCGCCGCGGACCTCGGCCTCCAGACGGCGCGGCACCTCCCAGGCGCCCTCGTACCGGACGTTCCCGCCGACCCGGCGCACCCGCGCGACCTCCTTGGCCCGCCCCGGCGCGGCCACGGCCGTCGCCTGCCCGGGCAGATCGGCCACCAGCGGGGCCAGGTCGCCGTACGTCCGCGCCGCGAAGCAGCTCTCCAGCCGCTCCTCCAGCTCCTCCAGGCTCAGCCGCCCGTCCCCCGCGGCCACCCTCAGCACCTCGGCGACCCGCTCCCGGTCGTCATGCGAAACCCGCTGCCCCAGCTGTCCCTGGGCCACCCACCGCACCGGCTCCTCAGTCATGCCCGGCACCTTATACGTCCGGCACACGGCCGAAACGGGCGGCGGACGGCGCTCGGTCCCCGCGCGCAACCCGGCGGCAGGCCCTGGATGTTCGAGGACGGCGGCAGCGGGTCTGCTCGACCTCGGCGTCCCGGAACCGTCAAGGGTCCCCCGGCCCCGTCCGGGCCGAACGGCGTGCGCGAGCGGTCCCGACCAGCGGTTTCGCCGGGCCGGAGCACTCCCGGATGAGGGACCGGGGCGGAGCGCCACTAGACTCTGGCCACGTGACTGCTGTGTCTGCGAAGCCTCGCATCCCCAACGTTCTGGCCGGCCGCTACGCCTCCACGGAGCTGGCCGTGCTGTGGTCCCCCGAGTACAAGGTCAAGCTGGAGCGGAAGCTGTGGCTGGCCGTTCTGCGCGCCCAGAAGGACCTGGGGGTGGCGGTACCGGAGGAGGCCGTCGCGGACTACGAGCGGGTCCTGGAGAACGTCGACCTGGCGTCGATCGCCGAGCGCGAGAAGGTCACCCGGCACGACGTCAAGGCCCGGATCGAGGAGTTCAACGCGCTCGCCGGCCATGAGCAGGTCCACAAGGGCATGACCTCCCGCGACCTGACGGAGAACGTCGAGCAGCTCCAGGTGCGGCTGTCGCTGGAACTGGTCCGCGACCGCGCCGTCGCCGTGCTGGCCCGGCTGGCGTCGCTGGCCTCCCAGTACTCCGGCCTGGTCGTGGCGGGCCGTTCGCACAATGTCGCGGCGCAGGCCACGACGCTCGGCAAGCGCTTCGCGACCGCCGCCGACGAACTGCTGGTGGCGTACGGGCGTCTGGAGGAGCTGCTGGCCCGTTACCCGCTGCGCGGCATCAAGGGCCCGGTCGGCACCGCCCAGGACATGCTCGACCTGCTGGGCGGCGGCCCCGAGGGCGCCGCGAAGCTCGCCGAGCTGGAGCAGCGGATCGCCGCGCACCTCGGCTTCGGCCGGGCGTTCACCTCCGTCGGCCAGGTCTACCCGCGCTCCCTGGACTACGACGTGGTGACCGCGCTGGTGCAGCTGGCCGCCGCGCCGTCCTCGCTCGCCAAGACGGTCCGGCTGATGGCCGGGCACGAGCTGGTCACCGAGGGCTTCAAACCCGGCCAGGTCGGCTCGTCGGCGATGCCGCACAAGATGAACACCCGCTCCTGCGAGCGCGTCAACGGGCTGATGGTCGTGCTGCGCGGCTACGCCTCGATGGCGGGCGAGCTGTCCGGCGACCAGTGGAACGAGGGCGATGTGTCCTGCTCCGTGGTCCGCCGGGTCGCGCTGCCGGACGCGTTCTTCGCGCTGGACGGCCTGCTGGAGACGTTCCTGACCGTGCTCGACGAGTTCGGCGCCTTCCCCGCCGTCGTCGCCCGCGAGCTGGACCGCTACCTCCCCTTCCTCGCCACCACCAAGGTGCTGATGGGCGCCGTGCGGGCGGGCGTCGGCCGGGAGGAGGCCCACGAGGCGATCAAGGAGAACGCGGTCGCCGCCGCGCTGGCCATGCGCGAGCAGGGCGCCGAGCGCAACGGGCTGCTGGACGCGCTGGCCGCCGACCCGCGCATCCCGCTGGACAAGGAGCAGCTCGACGCGCTGATGGCCGACAAGCTGTCGTTCACCGGTGCCGCGGCCGAGCAGGTCGCCTCCGTCGTCGCCCGGATCGGGGAGATCGCCCGGCAGCACCCCGAGGCCGCGGCGTACACCCCCGGCGCCATTCTCTGACCCGGGCATGGGCTACACCCGCGAGGAACTCCAGGCCGCCCGCGACCGTGTCGTCCCCGACGTGGTCGCGGCGGACCTGCGGGTCCTTTTCTGCGGCATCAATCCGGGACTGGTGTCGGCGGTCACCGGCCACCACTTCGCCCGCCCCGGCAACCGCTTCTGGCCGGTCCTGCACGCCGCCGGGTTCACACCGCGTGTGCTGCGGCCCGACGAGGAGCGGGAGCTGCTGCGCTACGGCGCCGGCATCACCAATGTGGTGGCGCGGGCGACGGCGAAGGCCGGTGAGCTGACGGCGGAGGAGTACCGCGAGGGCGGCCGGGCGCTGGCCGCGAAGGTCGCCCGGCTGCGCCCGCGTTGGCTCGCCGTCGCGGGCGTCACCGCGTACCGCACCGCCTTCGGCGACAAGCACGCCGCCATCGGACCGCAGCCCGGCACCCTCGGCGGCGCCCGGGTCTGGGTGCTGCCCAACCCCAGCGGGCTCAACGCCCGCTGGACACCGGCGGCCATGGCCGAGGAGTACGGACGGCTGCGGGCGGTGGCGTTCGAGGACGCGGAGCCGGCGGGCGGGTAGGGGCCGCCGGGCCGGCCCGCTCGGTCTCCCCCACCGCCGCCAGTACCTGGTACGGCAGCTCCGGTCCGCCGCGTGCCGCGCCCAGGCCCACCCAGCGGTCCCCGGCGCGCCAGACGCGCAGCCGGGGCACCGTGCCGCACAGGCGGTCCAGCGGCACACGGACCGGCAGGCCCCGGGCGTGGCGGTCCAGGACGTCCGTGAGGTCCAGGTCCTCGGGGGCGCCCCACCGTAAGGCCAGGGCGTGTATCAGCGTCTCCAGCTCGGCGGCGCACTCCTCGCGGGCCTCCCGGGCGTCCGCCGCGTCCGCGTCCCACAGCGGCGCCGCCGCCCACAGCCGCGCCAGATGGAACCCGGGGCCGCTCTCCCCCGCCGGGAACCACTCCGCGCGCCCGGGGAAGGGCGCGCCGCGCAGGGCGTCGACCAGGGTGAGCCGTTGTGCGGTGGTGGCGGGGGCGTCCCGGGCCTCGTCGCTCGTCATGCCGTCAGTAAACCGCCGGGGTCTGACAACTGGCCGGGGCGTCAGCACCCTCCCCGCCGTCACCGGGCCATGCCGGTCCGCGGACGGCGCCCGGCGGCCCACCGGACTCGCCGCGCATCTGCCGAGCGGTTACGATCCGGCTCACACGCGAGGCGAGGAGACGGACGTTGGGGCGGCTCACCGGCGGGGACCCCTCCCTGCTGCGACGGATCAACTCCGCGGTGGTACTGCACGCGCTGCGTGCCGCGGACTCCTCCACCCTCACCGACCTCGTCCAGGTGACGGGGCTGTCCCGGCCGACGGTCGAGGGCGTCGTCGAGGGGCTGATGACGGCCGGTCTGGTGGCCGAGGCGGCCGCCGGGGAGGGCGGGACGCGACGGCAGGGCCGGCCGGCCCGCCGGTTCCGGTTCCGTACCGAGGCGGGTCATCTGCTGGGCATCGAGATCGGGCCGCACCGTGTCGCGGCCCTGCTGTCCGACCTCAGCGGCCGGGTGCTGGACTCGGTGCGGCGCCCGGTGGACGAGTCCGCGGCGGCCGACGAACGCCTGGAGCGGGTGCGGTCGCTCGTCGCCGAGCTGCTGCGCCGGTCCGGGGTGGCGCGCGGTTCGCTGCGGGCCGTGGGGGTGGGCAGCCCCGGCATCGTGGAGACGGACGGCACGGTGCGGCTGGGCACCGCCCTCCCTGGCTGGACCGGCCTCCCGCTGGGTGCCCGGCTGCGGCGCTCGTTCCGCTGCCCGGTGCTGGTGGAGAACGACGCCAACGCCGCCGCGGTCGCCGAGCACTGGACCGGCGCGGCGGCGGGCTCCGACGATGTGGTGTTCGTGCTGGCGGGCCTGAGCCCCGGGGCCGGGGCGCTGATCGGCGGACGGCTGCACCGGGGGTTCGGCGGGGCGGCCGGGGAGATCGGGGCGCTGCACCTGCTGGGGCGTGAGGCGACGCCGGAGAAGCTGCTGTCCACGACCGGGGAGCCGCTGCACCCGTTGGACGAGGCGCAGGTGGCGGAGGTGTTCGCGCTGGCACGGGCGGGCGACGCGCGGGCCCGTGACGCGATGGACCGGTTCCTGCGGCGGCTGGTGCACGATGTGGCGGCCCTGGTGCTGGCGCTCGATCCGGAACTGGTGGTGATCGGCGGCTGGGCGGCCGGGCTGGACGGCGTCCTCGACCCGCTCCGCGGCGAGCTGGAGCGCTACTGCCTGCGCCCGCCGCGGGTCGCCCTCTCCTCGCTGGGCGACGCGGCGGTGGCGACCGGCGCGCTGCGGCTGGCGCTGGACCATCTGGAGGGCGAACTCTTCGCCGTGGACGGCACGGTGACCGGACGGTAGTACCGCGACGACGGGGCCCGTCCCCTGTGGTGGGACGGGCCCCGTCGTCGCGGTGGTGCGGCGTCAGCCGGCCAGCAGCGGTACCGCTTCGGTCTCCCCGAAGGTGAGCCGGCAGGTGTCGGCCCGGTACGTGGAGACCGCGACGGCGGCGGTGCGGCCCTCGGCGAGGTAGCGGGTGGTGACGAGCAGGACGGGCGCGCCGGGCAGCCGGTCGAGTTGCTTGGCGTCCTCGGCGCGGGCGGAGCCCAGTTCGACGGTGCGGTCCTGGCCGTCCAGCTCCCGCTGCCGCAGGGCGTCGAGCACCGCGCGGGCGCGGTCGGTGGCGGCGGTGCGCGGGTCCGGGGAGCAGTCGGGGAGCACGGCGGCGGGGACGTAGAGGAGTTCGGCGGCGACCGGCTGGCCGTGGCTGACACGACTGCGGCGTACGACGTGGACGCGCTCGCCGGGGGCGGTTCCCAGCAGGCGTGCGACGGCGGTGGGGACGGTGTCGGTCTCGACGGCGCCGGCGGTCTCCCAGTCGTCGTCGGCGCCGGGCCAGGTGCGGCGGACGGGCTCGACGGGGACGCCGACGCGCGGGGGCGCGACCGTGGTGCCCACACCGCGGCGCCGTTGCAGCCTGCCCTCCAGCTCCAGTTGTTCCAGGGCCTGCCGCAGGGTGGCGCGGGCGACGCCGAACCGGGCCGCCAGGTCACGCTCGTTGGGCAGGATCTCGCCCACCGCGAACTCCGAGTCGAGCGCCTCGCTGAGCACCGTCTTGAGGTGCCAGTACTTCGGTTCCGGCACCGTTTCGAGCTGCATGGTCCCCACCCTGTCCTCCGCCTGCCGCCGGCCCCGCCGGACGGGCCCGCGCGGGCCCGGTTATGAGCGCTTCTTTATTAAAGGTTGTTGCAGTATGCCGACGATAGGTCCGCCCCCACCCTTGGTCAAGACCAATCCCCCGACGCGTTGCGGACCGCCTCCGTCCGCTCCCGGGCGGGCCGTCCGCGACGCGTCGGCCCGCGTACGGGAGGCGCGTACCGCACGGTCCCCCGTCGGGCGTGACGACACCACACCCGACGAGGGAGTGCGCTCGGGAGACCGCGCGCCGAGAGAGGAAAACCACGCGACGCTTTTCCCGTGCCGTTACGAAAGATCGTCGGAAATCGCGGTTCACCGCACCCCGGGGAGCACCTGAAGAACGCGGGACACCGCCCCCGGTGTCCCGCGTTCCCGCGTCAGTGGACGACGACCATCACCGGGGAGGAATGCGTCCTGCCATGGGAGACCCGCAGTTTCTCCGTGCCCCTCTTGGAGAGTTTGACCTCGACGCGGTAGCTGCTGCCGTGCTTCACCTTCGTGGTCGTGTGGAGCTTGGTCCAGCGGCCCTTGTTCATGTGCTCCACGGTCAGCTTGCTGCCTATCGCGATGCCCTTGGTCCTGCCGGTGAGGGTGACCTTGTGGCCCTTCTTGACGGTCTTCGGGGTGGCTCTGAGGGTGATGGACGCGTGCGGAGCCGGCGCGGCGACCGCGACCGGGGTGTCCGGGACGCCGGCCGGTGCTGCGGTGGCGGCGCCGGTGCCGGCCGCCAGCAGGGCGGCGCACGCGGCGCCGACGGCGGCGGTCCGGAGACGGTACGTCGTGGGGGTGGCTTTCACTGCGTTCACCTTGCCTTTCCGATGACGCGTGCACCGGGTCCGAGTGCTGCGAACCCGGAGTCCAGTAAAAGCCCTTGCTCCCGGTGCCGCATGTCGGCCCCGGAGATACGGAATTCCACGGGACAGGCGCGGCAACAATCCGGAACCCGTCGCCGGGAATTCTGGAGAAAACGGTCGGCGACGACCCGATGAAACCCTTTTCCGCAATCCGTGGAATACGCGCGTTCACCGCGTGTCACCACCGGCGCCGGCCCGACCGCGCGGCGGTTCCCGCCCGCTCCGGTGACGCGCCGCCACACTCCGCGCCGCATCCCGGAGTTGCCCCGTAGCGGGACCGTCAACGTCGTACCCGCTTCCTGGCGGCCGTCCGGCGGTCCTGCGACGATGGGCGGGCCGGTGACGCGTGGGGGGCGTGGGCCGGGTGTTCACCGGGTGTTCGGCTGCCGGGCATCGGGGCGCTGTACGAACGGGACGAGGGGGCGGGCCGTACGGGCCCGGAGCCCCTGTTCGACGGCACTACGGAGGTTTTTCCATGACACAGGGACCCGGTGGCCCCTTCGGACGGCGGTCGCTGCTTCAGGGCGCGGCGGCCGGTTCCGCGGCCCTGGCGCTGCCCCTGACGGCGGGGGCGGCGCCCGCGCAGGCCCGCGGCGGGCGGCCGAGCGCCAGGTGGGGCGTACAGGTCGGCGATGTGACGACGTCGTCGGGGCTGGTGTGGGTGCGGTCCGACCGTCCGGCCCGGATGATCGTGGAGACGGCGGCCACGGAGTCGTTCCGCAACGCCCGGACGTGGACCGGGCCGGTCGTGGGGGCCGGCACGGACTTCACCGGCGTCACGGCGCTGCACGGGCTGCCGCCGGGCGAGCAGATCCACTACCGGGTGCTGCTGGCCGACCCGTACGACCCCCGGCGCACCGGCGCGCCGGTCACCGGTACGTTCCGCACCGCCCCCGTACGCCGCCGCTCCGGTGTCCGCTTCCTGTGGTCGGGCGATCTGGCGGGCCAGGGCTGGGGCATCAACCCGGACCGCGGCGGCTACCGGATCTACGAGGACATGCGGCGGCTGGACCCGGACTTCTTCCTGTGCAGCGGCGACAACATCTACGCCGACAACCCGATACCCGAACGGGTGACACTGCCGGACGGGCGGGTGTGGCGGAACGTGACGACGGAGGAGAAGGCGAAGGTCGCCGAGACGCTGACGGAGTTCCGGGGCGCCTTCCGCTACAACCTGCTCGACGAGAACCTGCGCCGGTTCAACGCCCAGGTGCCGACGATCGTCCAGTGGGACGACCACGAGGTGCACAACAACTGGTACCCGGGGCAGCTGCTGGACGACGACCGTTACCGGGTCAAGGACGTGGACGTCCTGGCGGCGCGGTCGCTGCGCGCGTTCCGCGAGTACTTCCCGATCCGGTCGCCGCGGCCGGGGCGGGAGGGCCGGGTGCACCGGGTGGTGCGGCACGGTCCGCTGCTGGACGTGTTCGTACTGGACATGCGCCGGTACCGCAACGCGAACTCGCCGAACCGGCAGACCGACGACCGGCGGGGCATCCTGGGCGCCGAGCAGCTGCGCTGGCTCAAGCGGGAGCTGTCGCGGTCGCGTGCGGTGTGGAAGGTGATCGCGTCGGACATGCCGCTCGGGCTGGTCGTCACGGACGGGGAGAAGGACTTCGAGGCGGTGGCGCAGGGCGACCCGGGTGCTCCGCTCGGGCGGGAGCTCCAGATCGCGGAGCTGCTGCGGCACATCAAGCACGCGCGGATCACCGGTACGGTGTGGCTCACGGCCGATGTGCACTACACGTCCGCGCAGCACTACGCTCCGGAGCGGGCGGCGTTCGGTGACTTCGCGCCGTTCTGGGAGTTCGTCTCCGGTCCGCTGAGTGCCGGGGGCTTTCCCGCGGTGAAGCTGGACGGAACCTTCGGACCCGAACAGACGTTCGTCAAAGCGCCGGATCGCGCCAATGTGTCACCGGCCGAGTGCCCGCAGTACTTCGGCGAGGTCGACATCGACGGCGGGAGCGGTGAGATGACGGTACGGCTGCGACAGGAGGGTGGCGAGGTGCTGTACAGCAAGGTGCTGCAACCGGGACGGGTGGGACAGTAGGGGACCAATGAGGCGATTACGTCTTTTACTCATCGGACACAAGACGTTGGCGGCCGGGCAACAACGGTCGGTGAGGCTGGCGCCATGACCGCGCACACCACCTCCCGCCCGCACACCCCGTCCCGGCCCGCCCGCCGCCACCACTGGCGGCGGGACCTCGCCGAACTGGCCGCCCTCTTCACGGCCGTGGCCGTGGCCGACGGCGTCTCCAACCTCGTCGCCCACGGCCCCTCCGGCCCCGCCCTGCTGGGCACCGCCGCCGTCGCCCTGCTCGCCACGGTCGGCTTCCACCTGTGGTGGGCCCACCGCCACGACCACGCCCCGCCCCCGTCCGGCGGCGGCACCCCGGCGCCGTCCCCCGCCGCGGCCCCCGGGGCCGGGGCACCGAAGACGGCGCTGTGGCGGATGCGGACCACCGTCCGGGACGCCCCCGGCAGCCTGGCCGCCCTGTGCACGGCGCTCGCCGCACACCGGGTCGACATCCTCAGCCTCCAGACCCACCCGCTGTCCGACGGTACGGTCGACGAGTTCCTGCTGCGCGCCCCGGCCACGCTGGCCCCCGCCGACCTGATCCGGGCGGCGGCCGACGCGGACGGCACGCACACCTGGGTGGAACGGGCCGACGCCCACGACCTCGTGGACGCGCCGACCCGGATGCTGGGGCTGGCCGTACGCACGGCCCTGGACTCCGCCGAACTCCCCCTCGCGCTCCGGCAGCTGCTGGGGCGCTGCACGATTCATTCGGTGCCGGCGGTGACCCCAGGGGGCCGACCGGCCGAGCAGGCGCCCGCCGAGGGTGTCCTGGAGGACCACACCATGACGTTCCGCGACCCCTCCGGGGGTTCCCTGACCATCAACCGGCCGCAGGTGCCGTTCACCCCCACGGAGTTCGCGCGGGTGCGGGCCCTGGTCGAGCTGGACACCCGGCTCGGCCACCGCGTCCCGCCCCGGCGCGAGGCGCTGACGCTCCCGGAGGGCAACGCCCTCACCGTCCGCCGCGCCGGCCCGTCCGACCTGGAGGCCGCCCGCGCGATGCACCACCGCTGCTCCCGGGAGTCCCTCGCCCTGCGCTACCACGGCCCGGCCGGCGACGCCGACCGCTACCTCGGGCATCTGCTCGGCCCCCGCTTCGGCCGCACCCTCGCCGTGGAGACCGCGTCCGGCCGGCTGGTGGCGCTCGGTCATCTGCTGTGGGACGGCGATGATTCCGAGGTGGCACTGCTGGTCGAGGACGCCTGGCAGCGGCGCGGGATCGGCGGGGAGCTGCTGCGGCGGCTGGTGACGATGGCCGCGGACGCCGGGTGCGAGGGCGTCTACGCGGTCACCCAGGCGTCCAACACCGGGATGGTGGCGGCGATGCGCGGCCTGGGCCTCCCGCTCGACCACCAGATCGAGGACGGCACCCTCGTGATCAGCACGCGCCCGGAACGGCTGCCCCTACCCCGGGAAGCGGCGCCGGTCCGTGAGGAGGGCCCCGCCCTGCGCTGACGCCCGGGGCGGCGGAGGAATCCGACCGGATCCGCGCGGCACGGTATTGGTGAGGCGCCCCGATCCGTATGAGGATGGCGGGCATGTCCCAGACCCACGCTTCCGGCGGCGGCCCGCTGCCCCGCCAGGTCGCCGACTCCTACGTCGACGACCTCATCGCACTGGACCCCGTCACCGGCACCTACCTCGGCGACGCCGCCAGTTCGTCCCGGCTGCCCGACCTCTCCCCCACCGGCCAGGAGGCGCTGGCCCAGCTCGCCCGTACGACCCTGGACCGGCTCACCGAGGCCGAGGCGCTGCCGGGCGCCGACGACCCCGCCGAACGCCGCTGCGCCCGGCTGCTGCGCGAGCGCCTGACCGCCGAACTCGCCGTGCACGAGGCGGGCGAGGGCCTGCGGGCCGTCAGCAACCTCGGCTCGCCGCTGCACCACGTCCGCGAGATCTTCACCGTCACGCCCGCGGACACCGCCGAGGACTGGGCGGCGATCGCCCGGCGGCTGCGGGCGGTCCCGGACGCCCTGGAGGGCTACCGCGCCGCCCTCGACGCCGGACTCAAGCGGGACCTGCCCGCCGGGCCCCGGCAGGTGGCCACCGTCATCGGCCAGTTGGACGAGTGGATCGGTACGGACGGCGGCTGGTTCGCCGAGTTCGCCGCGGCCGGGCCCGAGGAGACGCGCGCCGAGCTGGACGAGGCCGCGGCGGTGGCGACGGGCGCCCTGGTGGAGCTGCGGGGCTGGCTGAGCGCGCACTACGCGCCGGCCGTCGCGGGCGCGCCGGACGTGGTGGGCCGGGAACGCTACGCCCGTCTCGCGCGCTACTACAACGGCACCGACCTCGATCTCGACGAGGCGTACCGCTACGGGTGGTCGGAGTTCCACCGGCTGCTGGCCGAGATGAAGGCCGAGGCGGCGAAGATCCTCCCGGAGGCGGGGACCCCGTGGGAGGCGCTGTCCTGGCTGGACGAGCACGGCGAGCGGTCCGAGGGCGCCGAGGAGACCCGGCAGTGGCTCCAGTCCCTGATGGACGAGGCGATCGAGGCCCTGGACGGCACCCACTTCGACCTCGCCGAGCGGGTGCGCCGGGTCGAGTCGCGGCTCGCTCCCCCCGGCAGCGCCGCCGCGCCCTACTACACCCCGCCGTCGCTGGACTTCTCCCGGCCGGGCCGTACCTGGCTGCCGGTGATCGGCGAGCCCCGCTTCCCCGCGTACGACCTGGTGAGCACCTGGTACCACGAGGGCGTGCCGGGGCACCATCTGCAACTGGCGCAGTGGGCGCATGTCGCCGGGGAGCTGTCGCGCTATCAGACGTCGGTGGGCATGGTCAGCGCCAATGCCGAGGGCTGGGCGCTGTACGCGGAGCGGCTGATGGACGAGCTGGGCTTCCTGACCACGCCGGAGCGGCGGCTGGGTTACCTCGACGCGCAGATGATGCGGGCGGTGCGGGTCATCGTCGACATCGGCATGCACCTGGAGCTGGAGATCCCGGCGGACTCGCCGTTCCACCCGGGCGAGCGGTGGACGCCGGAGCTGGCGCAGGCGTTCCTCGCCGCGCATTCCAGCCGCCCGGCCGACTACGTGGAGAGCGAGATCGTCCGGTACCAGGGCATCCCGGGCCAGGCGATCGGCTACAAGCTGGGCGAACGGGTCTGGCTGCGGGGCCGGGAGGCGGCCCGCGCCCGGCACGGCGCGGACTTCGACCTCAAGGCGTGGCACATGGCGGCGCTGTCGCAGGGCTCGCTGGGCCTCGACGACCTGCTGAGCGAGCTGTCGGCGCTGTGAGGGAGGGCGTCCCCGCCCGGTGACGGAGCGGGGGCGCCCCGCGTGCCCCGCGGGTTCAGTGCGGCATCCGGTGCCGCACCCGGGAGCCCGACCGGTCCTTGACGACCTCCAGTTGGGCGGGGATGCGCCCCTTGAGGTCGGCGACATGGCTGACGATGCCGACACTGCGGTCGCGTTCCCGCAGTCCGTCGAGGACGTCGAGGACCTCGTCGAGGGTCTGCTCGTCGAGGCTGCCGAAGCCCTCGTCGATGAAGAGAGTGTCGAGCCGGGTGCCGCCCGCCTCGTCGGTGACGACGTCGGCGAGGCCCAGGGCCAGGGCGAGGGAGGCGAAGAACGTCTCGCCGCCGGAGAGGCTGGCGGTGTCCCGTTCGTGCCCGGTCCAGGCGTCGACGACGTGCAGGCCCAGGCCGGAGCGGCGGGTCCCGGCGGAGCGGGCGTCCGAGTGGACGAGGGTGTAGCGCCCGGCGGACATGGAGTGCAGCCGGGCGGTGGCGGCCGCGGCGACCTGTTCGAGGCGGGCGGCGAGGACGTATGACTCCAGGCGCATCCGGCGTTCGTTCTCGGCCGAGGTGCCGGCGGCGAGTCCGGCCAGCCGGGCGGCGAGGTCGTGCTCGG
>NZ_JCANQV010000152.1:0-14173 GCF_059553635.1 Candidatus Streptomyces philanthi | reverse complement strand
CGCCCGCGGCGGCGGCCCGCCGGTGCGCGGCCGGGTCGGGCGACCGGTTGAGGTGGCCCAGGACCACCCGGTCCGGCGGGACGTCCAGCGTGCCGCAGAGCAGATCGAGGACGCCGAGGGCGCCGGCGCCGGTGTGCAGGTGCACACAGACCGGCGCCCCCGTGGCGCGCTGGGCCTCGGCCGCCGCCGCCATCGTGCGGCGGGCGTGCCGGTCCAGCCCGTCACGGCCGTCCGCCACCTTGATCACCCCGGCCCGTACGCCGGAGCCGCCGATGCCCTCGGTCAGTTCGGCGACGAACAGGGCCGCCGGGTCCCGCAGCACCCGCTCCCGTACCGCGGGCGCGTAGTGCGCCGCCTGGTGCAGGCCCGTCGCCGCGACGATCCGCACCCCCGACTCCCGCGCCAGACGCGGCAGATGCCCCGCGCCCCGGCCCATCCCGTACGGCGTCCACTGCACCACCGCCGCACCACCGGCCGCACGGAACGCCCGCAGTTCGGCCGCGGCCGCACCCGGGTCGGACAGCTCCCGGCCGGGCAGCAGCGGGCTGCGGAGGAAGAGATGGTCGTGCGCGTCGCACACGCCCAGGTCGCCGGGGGCGATGTCCCCGAGGACGGTACGGACCGCGGGGGAGGACGGCGTCACCACTGCCGTCCCGTGGCGAGGCGGTCCGCGCCCGGTGCCGACAGGTGCAGCACCCGGTGGCGGTCGCCCGCGCCCTCCGGAGCGGCGTCCTCCCAGAGGGTGAAGCCGGCCAGCTCCCACCGGTCGGGGTCCAGCACCAGCGCGGTGCGGTGCACCCCGTCCTGGCGGGCCAGCGCCTCGTGATCGCGGAGCGCCCCGGCGATGACGGTGGCGGGGTCGGCGCCCTCGGGCAGGGGGCGCGTCCGCAGCGTGTACGTGCGCGGGGCCGCGCCGGCGGACGGGCCCGGGCGGTGGAAGAGGACCTGCCCGTGCCGCACGGGCGGCCGCCCGAAGTCGCGGACGACGCCGCGGAACCCGTCACCGGTCAGGAACCGGTTCATCGCCGCCGGGTCCGCCCAGAGGTAGAACGGCGCGTACTGGTTGACCGGCGAGCCGTCCGCCCCGCGCTCGCGGACGCCGTACGCCTTGAGCCCCAGCCCGTCGCAGTCGTCCAGCAGATGGCCGCGGGTGCGCACCCGGTGGCGGATGATCCCCATGTCGTAGTCGGCGGGCAGGGTGATCGCGTACCGCATGGCGGACGGGGTGGCGGGGGTGGTGGGAGTGGGCATGACGGGCTCCGTCGGGTCGGGTGGTACGGGGGCGGGGCGCGGCTCAGGCGGTGGGCGGGGGCGCGGTGCGGGCCGCGAGCAGGTCCAGCGCGCCCCGGACCGCCGCGTCGAACGGCGCCGGGTCGTCGGCCGAGCGGGCCAGGACGTAGCCGCCCTGGACGACGGCGACGACCGTCGCGGCCGTCGCCTCCGGGTCGAGCGCGACGTCCAGTTCGCCGCGCCGCACCCCCTCGGCGAGGACCTCGGCGATGCGCTGCCGCAGCCAGGTGAACGTCTCGTCCAGCGGCCGCCGCAGCTCCGGGTCACGGACGACGTCCCGGTCCTGCGCCATCCGGCCGACCGGGCAGCCGCGCAGCACCTCGCGCTCGCGCAGCAGATAGGCCGCGACCCGGTCGTACGCCGTGCCGGGGACCGACAGGCACTCCTCGGCGCTCGCCCGCAGGGCCTCGGCGGTACGCCGGACCGCCGTCAGGGCCAGGTCCGCCTTGCCGCCGAAGTGGTGGTACATGCTGCCCTGGCCCACGCCCGCGTGCTCCAGGATCGCCTTGGGGCTGGTGCCTGTGTAGCCCCGTTCCCATAGGAGCTCCCGCGTACTGGCGACCAGGCGCTCCCGGGTGTTCCGGTCCGGTGTGTTCATGAGGCCACTGTACATACCAGTAGTTACAGAAGGTGCGGGGTGGATCATGGAGATGCGCCGCGCGGGTTCCCGGAGGGCGGATGGCAGGGCTTGCCGGCCCGCGCCGAGCGCTCCGGCCAGGGCCGGGCCCGCGGCCCTGCTGCCCGGTCCGCGATCCGGCGCGTCGTCCCCTCCGGCCGCCGTCAGACCCGCGGCGTCCGCGCCGCGTGCACCGCGTCCAGGAAGCGGTCCGGGGCCCCCAGGGTCAGCGAGTAGCGGTTCCCGTTGAGGCGGGCCAGCGCCCGGTCGCGCGCGGCGAACAGCGGGCGATGGGCCTGTACCGACTGGAGCGGGGCACTGTCGATCTCCGTGCCGTAGCTGGTCAGCAGCGCCAGCCTGCCGTCGCGGATGACCACCTGGCCGGCCCGCGTCAGCGAACGCAGCGACCGCTCGATCCGGACTCCCGTCGCATTGAACTCCGGCTGCGCCACGACCCTCAACTCCTCCGCCCCGCGGGCAGGTGCCCGTCACCGCCCCGTGATAGCGAGTGTGCCCGGACCCTCCCGGGTGCGCCAGTGCCCGATGCGCCACGGGCGGCAACAGCCGCTCCCCAGGCCGTCCTTGGGGCCGCTCAAAGGGACGTTTATGCAGGTGAGAGGCGGTCCGTCGAGCGCTATAGTCGAAAGCGGCCCGGCATGGCGCGGGCCTCACCACCCTCTAGGAGCGCGCAGGTGACCCTCGCACAGCAGCCGCACCGTCCCGAACACGACGGCGGCTCCCCGGAGCCGACCCTGGACATCGACCGCAGTGATCCGGCCTACCGCGACTGGCTCAAGGAAGCCGTCCGCAAGGTCCAGGCGGACGCCAACCGCACCGCCGACACCCATCTGCTGCGCTTCCCCCTCCCCGAGGAGTGGGGCGTCGACCTCTACCTCAAGGACGAGTCGACGCACCCCACCGGCAGCCTCAAGCACCGCCTCGCCCGCTCACTGTTCCTCTACGGGCTGTGCAACGGCTGGATCCGCCCCGGCAAGCCCGTCATCGAGGCGTCCAGCGGCTCCACCGCCGTCTCCGAGGCGTACTTCGCCCGCCTGATCGGGGTGCCGTTCATCGCCGTGATGCCCGCCACCACCAGCCGGGAGAAGACCCGGCTGATCGAGTTCCACGGCGGCACCTGCCATCTCGTCGACGACCCGCGGACCGTGTACGAGGTCTCCGCCCGCCTCGCGGCGGAGACCGGCGGCCACTACATGGACCAGTTCACCTACGCCGAGCGGGCCACCGACTGGCGCGGGAACAACAACATCGCCCAGTCCATCTACGAGCAGCTGCGGCGGGAACGCCACCCCGAGCCCGCCTGGATCGTGGCGACCGCGGGCACCGGCGGCACCTCGGCGACCATCGCCCGCTACGTCCGCTACCTCCAGTACGACACCCGCGTCTGCGTCGCCGACCCGGAGAACTCCTGCTTCTTCGACGGCTGGCGCACCGGCGACGCCGCGACCGGCTGCGACACCGCCTCCCGGATCGAGGGCATCGGCCGGCCCCGGATGGAGCCCAGCTTCGTGCCCGGCGCGATAGACCGGATGATGAAGGTGCCGGACGCGGCGAGCGTCGCCGCCGTCCGCGCCCTGGAGACGGTGATCGGCCGCAAGGCCGGCGGCTCGACCGGCACCGGCCTGTGGAGCGCCCTGCGGATCGTCGCGGAGATGCGCGCCGAGGGCCGCACCGGATCGGTCGTCACACTGCTGTGCGACCCGGGCGACCGCTACCTCGACAAGTACTACTCGGACGACTGGCTCGCCGCCCAGGGCCTGGACATCGCCCCGTACGCGCGCACCCTCGACGCCTTCCTGGCCACGGGGACCTGGCCCGGCAAGGACGCCTGACCCGCACGGCGGCAGGTCCCGGCACGGGCGCGGCGCACCCGGGACGCCGGGGCCGCCCGTCAGCCCTCCCCGTCCCCCGGGGCCTCGCCCGCCACCACCAGCTCGGGCGGCAGCTCCGCGAACCGCTCGCGCACCTCGGCCGGCATGCCCGTGTCCGTCACCAGCACGTCCACGTCCTCCAGCGACGCGAACGAACTCAGGCCCACCGTGCCCCACTTGGTGTGGTCGGCGACCACCACCACCCGCCGGGCCGACCGCACGAAGTGCCGGTTGGTCTCCGCCTCCGCGAGGTTCGGCGTCGACAGGCCCGCCTCCACCGATATCCCGTGGACCCCGAGGAAGAGCACATCGAAGTGGAGCGAACGGATCGCGGCGTCGGCCACCGGGCCCACCAGCGTGTCCGACGGCGTCCGCACCCCGCCCGTCAGCACCACCGTGGCGGCGCCCGGCCGCGGCCCCCCGCCGCCCGCCGCCGCCCGCTGCGCGGAGTAGAACACCTCGGCCACCCGCACCGAGTTCGTCACCACCGTCAGGTCCGGCACCTCCACCAGCTGCTGCGCCAGCGCGTACGCCGTCGTACCGCCCGCCAGCGCGATGGCGCTGCCCGGCGCCGCCATCCGGGCCGCCGCCCGGGCGATGTCCTCCTTGGCGCTCAGCTCCAGTGACGACTTCGCCTCGAACCCCGGCTCGTGCGCGCTCGGTTCGCTCACCGGCACCGCCCCGCCGTGCACCTTCTCCACCATGCCCTGCCGGGCCAGCGCGTCCAGATCACGGCGGACGGTCATGTCCGAGACGCTGAGCCTGCGGGTGAGTTCGTTGACCCGCACACCGCCGCGCCGCCTGACCTCGTCGAGGATCAGCGCCCGCCGCTGCTCCGCCAGGAGGTTCTGGTTGTCGCTCACCGCGGCCCGTCCCTTCCGCCCGGCCACCGGCCCGGGTCGTCTGCGCTCGTCTCGCCCGCCATCCCTGGTGCCCTCATCCTCGCACGCGGCACCGACAACGCCCGTTGCGTACCCGCACGCCCACCGGAGCCGTGACGGCCCGCCCGCCGCAGGGGAGACGGCACCTTCCACGGGGAAAGGAGACAATGCGGGGGCCCGCGCCGCACCGCACGGCACCGGGCACACCGCACGACACCACTCCACGAGAACAATCGGGGGAACGACTGTGGAGACCGCGGAACCGACACCGCACGCCCGCACCGCACACCACGACGACACCACCGCCGCACCACCGCACCTCGCGCTGGAACTCCTGGTGCACGGCGTCGGCGGCACCACGCCCGAGCGGATGCTCGGCGACCCGCGCGTCCAGCGGATCACCGGCGACGACACCGCCGCCTGCTACCGCCGCACCGACGACGCCGACGCCGAACAACGCCCCGGCGACTACCGGGGCGAACCCGTCCAGGAGGCGTACTGCTGGAGCAACCTCACCTCCGGCAACGGCGCCCGCGCCCTGTGGCTCGTCCTGCTGCCCTTCATGGTCGCCAACCTCGCCCACTGGATGCGCCCCGCCGCCCCGCCCGGCCACCGCGCCCACCGCCTCTACGACCTCCTCGTACGCCTCCTCGCCCTCTCCCTCACCGTCCTGCTGGCCGCCGCGGCCTGCGAGGTCGCCCTGGACCTGACGGCCTGGCAGTGCGCCGGCACCCCCTCCTGCGCGGACGGCACCCCCTGGATGGGCTTCGTCGACCCCCGCAGCGGCGGCTGGTGGAGCCCGCCCGGCCGCCGCCTCGTCCTCGCCACGGTCTTCCCGCTGCTGATCGTCGCCCTCCTGTGGTGGCTCTCCCACCGCACCTGGAGCGCCTACGAGTCGGCGTCCCCGCCGCCGCGCCGCCCCGGCACCTCGCGCGGCACCCCGGCCACCGAACGCGGCGTGCTCAGCCTCGACGGCTTCTGGTACGGCCGCCGGCTGGTCGCCCGGCTGCGCGCCGCCCACACCAGCGCCGGTGTCCTCACCATCGCCGCCACGCTCCTGTTCGCCGTCCGCACGACGGACCGGCGTACCGGCGCGGGCCCCCTGCTCACCGCCACCGGGTACGCCCTGACCGCGCTGCTGGTGGCGCTCGCCGCCGCCACCGTCGTCCTCGTCGGACGCAGCGCCCGCAGCGAGAACGCGCGCGACACCGACCCCGACCGCCCGCTCGTCCGCGCGCTGCCCCACGCCGCGCTCGCCGCGCTGGCGCTGACCGCCGTGTACTGCGCCTGGGAGCGGCCCGGGGCACACAGTGAGGGCGCGCTGCCCGGCGCCGCCGCCTTCGGGGCCATCGCCGTCCTCCAGGGCACCCTGGTCGTCGCCCTGATCGTCACCGCCTGCGTCCTCCAGCGGTCCGCGCGCAACGACCCGCGCACGGTGCTGAACGGCATGGCCGGCCCGGCCGTCGCCCTCTTCTCCTGCGCGCTCGGCGGGGTGCTGTCCGGGGGAGTGGCACAGCGCTTCGCGGACTGGATCGACGGCGGCGCCACCCCCGGCACGCCCGGCGACCCGCTCGCCGGCCCGCCGGTGCTGCTGTCCTGGCAGGCGTCGGCGCTGCCCGTCCTGCTGGTCGTCGTCGCCTGCGTCGCGGTGCTCGCCGCCTTCCACGTCCGCTCCGTCCGCCGCCGGGTGCTGCCCGACATCCCGGGCCTCTACGACAGCAGGGAACGGCCCGACGCCCGCCGCGCCCGCCGCATCGCGGGCACCATCGCCCGCGCCGGACTCACCGACTCCGCGCCCGTCCTGATCGCCGCGACCTCCGTCGTCACCTTCGTCCTCGGCGCCGGCGCGGTGGCCGGGGCCTGGCTCACCGACCGGGCGCCCGGCCCCGCCACCGAGGGCGCCCCGCCCTTCCTCCACGCCACCGCCGAGACCGCCTCGGCCCTCGGCTCCTGGCTGATGAGCGCCGGTGTCGTCCTGCTCCTCGCGCTGGGCCGGCTCGCCTACCGCGACCACTCCGCCCGCCGCACCATCGGCATCCTCTGGGACGTCGGGACGTTCTGGCCGCGCGCCGCGCACCCCTTCGCGCCGCCCTGCTACGCCGAACGCGCCGTACCCGACCTGACCTGGCGGATGGCCACCTGGACCGAGCGCTTCGACGGACGGCTGGTGATCTCCGGCCACTCGCAGGGCAGCGTCCTGGCCGCCGCGGCCGTCTGGCAGCTCGACCTCGCCACCCGCAGCCGGGTCGCGCTGCTCACCTACGGGTCACCGCTGGAGCGCCTCTACGGGCGCTGGTTCCCCGCCTACTTCGGGCCGCCCGCGCTCACCGGGCTGCACCGCGAGATGGACGACTGGCGCAACCTGTGGCGCTTCACCGACCCCATCGGCGGCCCGATCCGGCTCACCTGCGAGGACGGCCGCGGCATCGACGAGGGGCCGCTGCGCGATCCGCTGACCTTCGGCCGCACCCTCCAGGACCCGCTGCCCGCGCAGATCCTCGGCCACGGTGACTACCAGGCCGATCCGGTCTTCGACCGGGTACGCGCCGAACTGATCAACCGTCTCGCCCCGCAGGTGCCGGCCCAGCGCACCCGGGGGGCGGCGCGTCACGGCGGCGCGGGGAGGTCCTCGGCGTAGAGGAGGGTGAGGTCGTCGGTGCTCGGGGCGGTGAGCTGCGCGACCCGGCTCGCGTGCCGTTCGACCATTCCCTCGAACGTCTGCCGCGCCGTGCGGCCGTTGCCGAACGACGGCCCCTTGGGCAGCTCGGCGAAGTACGCGAGCAGCGCCTCGCCGGTCCCCCCGGCGAGGCGGTACTCGTGCTCCTCGGCCTGCTGCTCGACGATCCGCAGCAGCTCGTGGGCGCCGTAGTCGCCGAAGGTGATGGTCCGTGAGAAGCGGGAGGCGACACCGGGGTTGACGGCGAGGAAGCGTTCCATCTCCGCGGTGTAGCCCGCCACGATCACCACCACCGCGTCCCGGTGGTCCTCCATCAGCTTGACCAGGGTGTCGATGGCCTCGCGCCCGAAGTCCCGCCCCGAGTCCTCGGGGGAGAGGGCGTACGCCTCGTCGATGAAAAGCACCCCGCCGCGGGCCCGGTCGAACGCCTCCTGGGTGCGGATCGCCGTCGACCCGATGTGCTCGCCCACCAGGTCCACCCGCGACACCTCGACGAGATGGCCGCGCTCCAGCACGCCCAGCGACGCCAGGATCTCGCCGTAGAGCCGGGCCACGGTCGTCTTGCCGGTACCGGGGGAGCCGGTGAAGACGAGATGGCGGCGGACCGAGGCGGCCTTGAGGCCCGCCTCCTGCCGCCTGCGCCCCACCTCGATCATGTTGATCAGACTGCGCACCTCGCGCTTGACGCTCTCCAGCCCCACCAGGGTGTCGAGTTCCCCCAGCACCTCCTCCGGCGGCCGCCCGCCCGCCTCCGGCACGGGCGCGGGGGCCGCGGCGGGGGCGGGCTGCGCGGCCTGCGACGGCACCCCGCCCAGCAGCCCCACCGTCTGCGTCGCCCGCTGCACGCCCCCGGGGACCGCGGCCGGCGCCGGCGGCCGCGCCGCCCGGCTCTCGTCACTGGTGCAGTCCTCGACGACCGGCCCGCCGTCCGCGAACTCGTACCCGCCGCGCGCGCAGCGCTCCGTACGGCAGCGGGTCAGCGTCGTACGGCAGCCGTCGATCACATGGAAGCCGAACCCCGAACTGCCGGTCACACGACAGCCGTGGAACGTGCCGCGGCCCTCGGCGGAGACGTAGAACCCCGCCTCGGCCGGCGAGCTGACCGTGCAGCCCTCGACGGTGGGGTCCGCGCCCTTGGTGACGATCACACCGGTCTGCGCGCCGTCGATGGTGCAGTTGGCGAGCGTGCCGCCGCTGCCGTGGTCACGGAACCAGGCGCCGGTCGCCGCCTCCCGGATACGGCAGTCGTCGAGCTGGACGGTCGCCCCGTCGCTCACCGACACCGCCGTGTTGCGGACCTGCGCGATGTCGCAGTCCACCACGTCCGCCCGCGACCCCCGGTCCAGGACGAACAGGGCGTCCGGCACGTCGTGCACCCGCGTGGAGTCCAGGACCGCCGTCGCGCCGTCGCTCACCCACACCGCCGGGTAGTCGCCCGTGCTGTCGTGGATCTCGCACTGGTTGGCGTCCACCCGGGTGCCCGGGTCCCACACCGACAGACCGTTGCGGCCGAAGTGCCGCACCCGGCTGCGGGTCAGCGTCAGCACCGACCGCGAGCGCAGGTCGACGGCGTTCTCCGGGACGTCGTGGATGTCGCAGTCGGCGAGGGTGAGCACCGCGTCGGTGTCCAGCGTGACGCCGTCGGCGGAGGTGCGGTGCACCGTGCAGTCGGTGAGATGGCCGGTGGCCCGGGAGGCGACCTGCACCCCCGCGCCCTTGATCTCGTACAGCTCGCAGCCCACCGCCTCGGCCGCGCTGCCCTCGCCCGTCAGCGAGAGACCCGCGCCCGAGGTGTGGTGGATGCGGCAGTTCTCCAGCCGGGGGTGGGCGCCCCCGCGCACCGCGACGCCCGCCTGCCCGGCGGCCACCACCTCGCACTCCTCGAAGACACCGCCCGCACCGTCCAGCACACTGATGCCCACCCCGCCCGCGTTGTCGACGGTGCAGCGCCGCACCGTCGGCCGCGCCCCGCCGCGGACCTCGATGCCCGCCGCGGACCGCGTCACCACCCGCAGCCCGGTCAGCTCCGGTGCACCGTCCTCCACGAGCAGTGCGGGCGACGCCGAGTCCGCCGCCTCCAGATGCAGGTCGTGGACGACGGCGGAGGCCCGCACGGTCAGCGCCACGCCGTCGGCGGGCGCGATCCGCACCGAGCCCCGCGTCCCGTCCGCCCCGCGCAGCGTCACCGCGCGCACCAGTACCAGGTTCTCGCGGTACGTACCGGCGGGCACGGTCAGCACATCGCCGTCCCCCGCGGCCTCCAGAGCGGCCGCGAGCGAGCTGTACTCGCCGGTGCGGCGCCGCCAACGCGATGTTCCGGTGTGCGTCACCTGGACCGAGCCCTGTGCCATGGCGCTGTCGTGCCCCCACCTCGTACGGCTGTTGACGTCCCGGCAGGTTCCGTCCGCTGATGTCCGCATACGGGTGCCCCGGGCCCCCAGCCGACTGGCTGGCTGCTCCACCGTAGCGCGCCCGGGAGGCGGTAGTTGACATGGTCAGGGAGCGCGCGACGGCTCCGGACAGGGCGCTCCCGCACCCGCCCGGTCAGCTCCCCGCGCCGGCCCGTCCCCAGTCCTGTCCTGCCCGCTCCCATGCCTCGTCCCAGTCGCGGTAACGGCGCGCCGTCAGCCGGCCGACGGCCAGCCGGCGCGCCCCCTCGACCGCCGCTCCGGCCAGCGCCGCGGCACCCAGCCCGGCCAGCACCGCGTGGACCTTCGCCGTGCCGGCGTCCATGGGGCGCGGCATGACATGGCCCCGGTCGTCCGTCCAGATACGGAAGCGGTCCCCGGGGCCGAGGGGGCGCGGCACGGCGATCCGCCCCGTGCGCGCACCGCCGTCCGGCGCCGTCCAGCGGGCGACGACCCGCACCCGGGACTCGTGCCGCGAGGCGCTCTCGGGATCGGGGTCGTAGGACGTCCGGGGGGCGGACCGTTCGACCGTCGCCCACACCGGCCGCCGCTGCTCCTGCTGGAGCCGTACGGTCTCCCGCAGCGTCCCGTGCGCCGCCCGGCCGGCCACCACGCCCGCCAGAGGGGACAGCGCGGCGGTGAGCAGGACGCAGACCAGACCCAGCCACGCCTCCACGCGGTCGCTGCGGCGGCGCAGCGGATTGCGGCGCCAGCGCCATGCCACCACCCGTGATCGCCTCACCCAGGCCCCCTCTCCACCCCCCTGGATACCGCATCCGGCGCGGCCGGGCGAGAACCGCGGGCAGAGACGGGCGTCACGGCGCACGGGGGAAGAGGGGCGCGTTCCCGAACGCCCCCGCCGCCGGAAGGCGTTGCGGGGCGGCGCCCGGGAGCGCCGGCCGGCCGGACACGGGAACCGGCGCGGCCGGCGCGCCCGGCCGCGGTGCGCCGCGGACGGGACACTGCGGTCCCGTCAGCCGAGTATCTCGAACGGGTCGCCGACCCGGAGGGTGCCCGTTCCCCGGGGGATCAGATTCTGGCCGAAGACCAGCTGTCCGCCGATGCGGCGGTGCCGGGCGAGGGTGCGCAGCGGCTCCTTGCCGCGCCGGGCGGTGCGCTGGTCGGTGGTGGTGACGGCGCAGCGGCCGCTGGGTCTGGCGACCTCGAAGACGGTGGTGCCGATGCGTACCGTGCGCCAGGTGTCCTCCGCCCAGGGCGCGGTGCCGTCCACGACCACATTGGGCCGGAAACGGTCCATCGGCAGGGGCCCCTCATCGGCGTGATCGCCCTGTGACACAAGGGAGTTGAGGGCATCCAGTGACGCCGTGGAGGTCAGCAGCAGCGGATAGCCGTCCGCGAAGCTCACCGTGTCGCCCGGCCGTGCGTACGCCGGGTCGACGGGCCGGCGCACGGCCGGGGCGTCCATGTGCACCAGCGTCGCCGGCACCCCCAGGTAGCGGCCGAACCAGCCGGCCGCGGCGGGGCCCGCGGGCACGGCGGCGACCTCGTCCCGCCAGACCTCGACCGGCACCGCCCCCGCGGGCGCCGGGACCTCCACGGTCAGCGGCTCCATGCCGGGCGCGGTCAGCCGCAGCGCCCCGCCCGGCAGCTCCTCGGCGGTGGCCAACGCCAGGGCCGGGAAGCCGCGTTGGGTCAGGATGCGGCGTTCGGCACCGACCACCGTCCACCGCCGGTCCCCGGCGAGCCCCCACGGTTCCACGACCGCCTCGCCGAGCGCGGACCCGGCCAGGGCCTTGACGGGGTACCGGTGGATCTGTCGCAGCACGGGCTTCGGCATGCGCCCATCCTGCCAGCGGCCACCGGCGCCCCGGCGCCCGGCCCCTCCCGCTCAGTACCCGCGCGGGTACGGGCGTCCGTACGGGTCGTCCTGCCCGGCCGCGGTGCCGCGCGGCGGTACCGGGGCGACCGGCGCCGCAGGGCGCATCGCCTCGTAGCCGGTGCCCATCGACGGGCGCGGCGGCTGCTGCGGCGCCGGGCCGCGGGTGCCCGTCTGCTGCGGGATGTACGGCGCGGGCGTGTGCTGGAGCGGAGCGACCGGCTGCGCGGCCGCGCCCGGGTACGACTGCGGCGCCGGGGCCTGGGACGGGCCCGGCGGCAGCGCCGCGGGCAGCGCCGGCAGGTACGACGAGCCGGTGTCGTACGAGGGCGGGGTGACCCGGATCGGGGCGATCTGCGGGGTACCGCGTTCCGCGACGAGGCTGTCGTAGATCGGGGTGTCCGGGAAGGAGGGCGAAGCGTAGTAGCCGCCGCCGTAGGTAGAGCGGGGGGAGGTCATGCCTCATAAGTTAAGCCCACCGTGTGCCGATTGGGGAGCCTGGGATGCGGGTTGTTTCCCAGGTGGGGAGCCGTCCCCGGTCACCAATGCCACCCAATGCGGAGAAACCGGTCGACAAAGAGCGTAGAAAACGTGTAAAGAGTGCGCTTCCCGCTGGTGAACACGGGGCAATCCGACACGCCGTACGACCACCCGGCCGACGCGGCACGAGCACTGACGGGACGTCGGTGAACGCCCCCGCCGCCGCTCACCGCGCCCCGTACGTCCGGCCCTTCCACGCCGCCCCGCGCCCCCGGTGGTGGCGCACCGCCGAGTCCACCGTCATCAGCAGGTACAGCAGCGCCGTGAACGGCAGCAGCGGCACCGTCCACAGCGGCTGCCGGTAGTGACGGACCATCGGTACGAACGTCGCGCACATCACCGCCCAGGCCGCCCCGCCCAGCACCACCGGCACCGCGCCGCCGCCCGCCAGCCCGGCCGCCAGCACCCCCGGCGGCGCCAGGTACACCAGGGCCAGCCCCGCGACCGTCCCCGCCAGCAACGACGGCCGGTAGCGCAGCTGCGCGTACGCGCTGCGCGTCACCATCGCCCACAGCGCGCCCAGCCCCGGATACGGCCGTACGCTCGCCGCCCGGTCCGCGAGCCCCAGCCAGATCCGCCCGCCGGAACGCTTCACGGCCCGCGCCAGCGTCACATCGTCGATCACCGCGCCCCGGATGCTGTCCGGCACACCGGCCCGCTCGGCCGCCTCCCGCCGCAGCAGCACACAGCCGCCGGCCGCCGCCGCGGTCCGCGACCCGGGCCGGTTCACCCACCGGAACGGATACAGCTGCCCGAAGAAGTACACGAACGCCGGGACGACCAGCCGCTCCCAGAACGACGCCACCCGCAGCCGCGCCATCTGCGACACCAGGTCCAGGTCCGCCGACCGCGCCGCCGCCACCAACTCCCGCAGCCCGTCCGGCTCGTGGGCGATGTCCGCGTCCGTCAGCAGCAGGTAGTCCGGCGCCGACCGTTCGGTGGCCAGCGCCGTGCCGTGCCGCAGCGCCCACAGCTTGCCCGTCCAGCCCGGCTCCGGCTCGCCCGGCGAGGTCACCGTCAGCGGCAACCCGCCCCGCCCGTCCGCCAGCCGCCGCGCCAGCGCCCCCGTGCCGTCGGTGCTGCCGTCGTCGACGAGGACCACCTCCGCGCGGCCCGGGTACTTCTGCGCCAGCAGGGACGGCAGTGTCAGCGGCAGCACCGCCGCCTCGTCCCGGGCGGGCACCACCACCGCCACCGAGGGCCACCGCGCGGGCTCCCGCCGCGCCGGGAGCCGTACGTCCGTACGCCAGAAGAAGCCCTGCCCCACCAGCAGCCACACCCACACGAGCAGTGACCCGGCACCGATCCACTCCGTCGCTCCCACGCCCGCAGTCTGCCGCACCCGGCCCGCCGCCGGCCGGTGATCGCGGCGGTGCGCCGGGGTGTCCGCCGCCCCGGCCGCCCCGACCCGGTACGACAAGCCGGATACCCGCCCCGGTAAAGTGTCCGCGTGAAGATCGCGCTCATGGACTCCGGTACCGGCCTGCTCGCGGCGGCCGCGGCCGTGCGGCGGCTGCGGCCCGACGCCGATCTCGTCCTCTCCACCGACCCCGACGGCATGCCCTGGGGCCCGCGCACCCCCGACGGTCCCGACGGCGTGGTCTCCCACGCCCTGGCCACCGCGCGCGCCGCGGCCGCCCTCCGCCCGGACGCGCTGATCGTCGCCTGCAACACCGCCTCCGTCCACGCCCTGCCCGCGCTCCGCGCCGAGCTGGAGCCGGACATCCCGGTCATCGGCACGGTGCCCGCCGTCAAACCGGCCGCGACCGGCGGCGGCCCCGTCGCGATCTGGGCCACCCCCGCCACCACCGGCAGTCCCTACCAGCGCGACCTGATCACCCGCTTCGCCGCGGGCGTGGACGTCACCGGCGTCCCGTGCCCCGGACTCGCCGACGCCGTGGAGGCGGCCGACGACGACGCCATCGACGCGGCCGTCGGGGCCGCCGCCGCCCGCACCCCGCACGACGTCCGCGCCGTCGTCCTCGGCTGCACCCACTACGAACTGCTCGCCGAACGCATCCGCGCCGCCCTCCGC
>NZ_JCANQV010000151.1:0-14205 GCF_059553635.1 Candidatus Streptomyces philanthi | reverse complement strand
TGGCCTCCGGGAACCTCGGCCTGGTGTCGTTCCCCGACATGCCCGGCCGGGTCACCCGCGAGGCCCTGGAGCGCCGCCACCCGGCGCTGCTCGGGGCGCTGGCCCACCACCCGGGCATCGGGTTCGTCCTGGTCCGCTCCGAGGAGCACGGCGCGGTGGTCCTCGGGCCGGGGGGCTGCGAGCACCATCTCGACACCGGGCGGGTCATCGGCACCGACCCGCTCGCCCCGTTCGGGGAGGGCGCGGCCGACGCGGTGCGCCGCACCGACCGCTTCCCGCACGTCGCCGACCTCATGGTCAACTCCGCCCACGACCCCGCCACCGGCGAGGTGCACGCGTTCGAGGAGCAGATCGGTTCGCACGGCGGTCTGGGCGGTGAGCAGAGCCGGCCGTTCCTGCTGTGGCCCGCCGAGCTGACCGAGCCGGTCCCCGGAGGCGGTGAGCCGGTCGGCGCGGAGGAGGTGCACCGGGTGCTGCGCCGCTGGCTGCGCGAGGCGGAGGCACCGTCCGCGCCCGCCACGCCCGCGCCGCGTCACGCGCCCGAGGAGGACCCCGCCGAGGCGCTGCGGTCGGCCCGGAGGAACGAGGGCCGCGGGTGACCCGGACGGCGGTATGCCCGCACGGGAATGCCGTACCAGTGGAAAATCGGGCATAACGCTCACCGGGGAGGGGATCGGCGGTGAGGTGTCCCGGCCGGACAGGGGGAGGGGATTGCTGCCGCCCGCCCGCGCGACCGTAGATCCTTCGCCCGCGAGGGCCCCCGGCGGGAGCATTCGCGGCGATTTTGCGGGACCCGACCGGGCCGGTGACCATGAGAAACAGTCCGGCAATCCGGACAGCCCGGCACGACGAGAGACGCGCACCACATGCACCGCAGCCCCGCCGGCCGGAGTACCGGGAACGGCTCCGACCAGCACTCCCACCCCACGCCGCACTTCCGGATGAGCCTGCCCATCGCCACCTGCCTGGTGATGGGCAACATCATCGGCGGCGGCATCTTCCTGCTGCCGGCCTCCGTCGCCCCGTACGGCACCATCAGCCTGGTCGCCTTCGGTGTGCTGACCCTCGGCGCCCTCGCGCTCGCCCTGGTCTTCGGTCGGCTGGCCCAGCGCCACCCCGACACCGGCGGCCCCTACGTCTACGCACGGGAGGCGTTCGGCGACTTCGCCGGCTTCCTGTCCGCCTGGTCGTACTGGACGATGACCTGGGTCAGCAACGCGGCCCTCGCGGTGGCCGCCGTCGGCTACGTCCACGTCCTCTTCCCCGGCCACGCCTCCCGCGGCACCGACCTGGTGATCGCCCTGGCCGCCCTGTGGCTGCCCGCGCTGGCCAACTTCGCGGGCACCCGTTACGTCGGCGCCGTCCAGCTCGTCTCCACGGTCCTGAAGTTCGCGCCGCTGCTGTTCATCGCGATCGCGGGACTGTTCTTCTTCGACCCGGGCAACCTCGGCGCGTTCAACGCGTCCGGCGGCAGCGGCATCGGCGGGCTGTCCGCCGCGGCCGCCATCCTGCTCTACAGCTACGTCGGCGTGGAGTCGGCCGCGATGAGCGCGGGCGAGGTCCACGACCCGGAGCGCAACGTCGGCCGCGCCACGGTCCTGGGCACCATCGGCGCCGCCGTCGTGTACCTGCTGGGCACCGTCGCCGTCTTCGGCACCGTCGCCCACGACAAGCTCGTCCGCTCCAAGGCGCCGTTCTCCGACGCCGTCAACGCGATGTTCGGCGGCCACTGGGGCGGCACGCTCGTCGCCGCCGCGGCGGTGATCTCGATCATCGGCGCGCTCAACGGATGGACGCTGATGAGCGCCCAGTCCCCGTACGCCGCGGCCAAGGACGGCCTGTTCCCCGCCGCGTTCCTCACCAAGCGGCGCGGCGTACCGACCTTCGGCGTCCTGGCCGCCGCGGTGCTCGCCAGCGCCCTGACCGTGATCAACTACTTCACCGGCGTCGGCGGCGTCTTCGAGATCCTGGTGCTGATCACCACCTTCTCGGCGACCGTCCCCTACCTCCTCGCGGCCGGCGCCCAGGTCTACTTCCTGCTCACCGGCCGCCGCGACCAGGTCCGCCCCGCCCGTTTCGCCCGCGACCTGACCCTCGCCCTCGTCGCTTTCGGCTTCACCTTCTGGCTCGTCGCGGGCGCCGGCTACGCGGCGATCTACCAGGGCGTCCTGTTCCTCTTCGCCGGCATCCTCGTCTACGCCTGGATGGCCGCCCGCCGGGGCGGACGCCCGGCCGGCGGCGGCCCCGGGGGAGCCTCCGCGGGCGCCATGACGGAGCGCATGGGCCCGGCGGGAGAGGCGGACCGGGAACGCGTTCCCGACGGCGCGGTGGCGGCGGGCTAGCCGAAGCGGCGCGCGCCCCAGGCGGCCAGCAGCCGCCCGTACGCCGCGGTCGCCTCGTGGATCGCGCGGACGGAACAGGTCTCGTCGGTGACATGGGCCTGTTCCGGTTCGCCGGGCCCGTGGAGGAGGACGGCCGGGGCGCCGAGCTTCCCGGCGAGGACGGAGGCGTCGGTGAAGTAGGTCGCGCACGGCGCCGTGCGGTCCGTACCGTCCTGTGCCGGGCACAGCGCCTCGGCCAGCTCCCGGACGAGCGGGTCACCGGGGTCGGTGGCGACGCTCGGCAGGTCGAGGAGCCGCTCGACGCCGACGCTCCCGTCCCCGCCGTCCGTCAGCCGCCCGACGGCCGCCACCGCGTCGTCGGAGGTGAAGCCCGGGACGGTACGGATGTCCAGGGTGAGTGCGGCGCGGTCCGGCACCAGATTGGGCTGGACCCCGGCGTGGAACGTCCCGACGTTGACGGTGGCCGGGCCGTGCGAGGCGCTGTCCGGCCAGCCGCGGTGCTCGTGGACACGCTGGGCCGCCGCGGCCAGCTTCACCAGGGCGTTGACGCCGAGATCCGGCCGCGAGCCGTGCGCGCTGCGGCCGCGCGCCGTCAGCCGCAGCCACAGCGCGCCCTTGTGCCCGAGGACGATCCGGTTGGCGGTCGGCTCCGCCACCACGAGTACGGGGCTGGGCGCGAGCCCGTCCAGCAGGGAAGCGCCCTCGCAGCCGGTCTCCTCCCCGAAGGTGAGGACCAGCTGCACGGCCGTGTCCGGGTCCGTGTGCCGCACCGCGGCCGTCACCAGGCAGGCGACCCCGGCCTTCATGTCGCTGCTGCCCCGACCCCGCAGCCGGTCGCCGACGATGTCCCCGCTCAGCGGGTCGAAGGACCAGCCGGACGGGTCGGCCGGCACGGTGTCCAGATGCCCGGTCAGCGTGATCGGTGTGCCGCTCCCACGGCGGGCGACGAGATTGGCGCGCCCCGCGACCCGCTCCTCGACCCGTACTGCGAAGCCCGCCCCGGTCAGCAGCGCGGCGAGGAGGTCGGCGGGGGGACGCTCGCCGCCCCCTCGGGTGTCCGTCCTGACGAGCCGCTGTGCGAGCGCCACGGCGTCGCGGGCGCCCGGTTCTGCCGACTCGCGAAGATCTGCTGTCACGCGGGGACTCCTCTCGGGGCGGCTACGGCGGAGTGACGCGGCCCGCCCCGGATTTTGCGCTTGTTGCGCAAGGTTAGTCAATGGTGGTGGGCCTCTTGTCTCGTTCAATCGCCGTCGATCTGCGGAGAGTTTTTTGCGCAAAACTCGCCGATCCCGACGGGAGAAGCGATGGGAACCCCCGGCATGCCAGGCTGGACCCCACCACGCGCACCCGGACCACGGCGGCGCACCCCGACCCGACGGAGGCACGGACGATGGCGGAACCGCTCGGCGAGCAGGAGATCGCGGAGGCCCTCACCGCACTGCCCGGCTGGACCGTCGCGGACGGGAAGCTGCGCCGCGGCTACCACCTCCCGGGGCATCTCCCGGCCGCCGCGATGCTGCTCCACATCGTCCGCATCCAGGAGGAACTGGACCACCACGCCGATCTCACCCTGGCGTACGACCGGCTGGAGATCGCGGTGAACACCCACAGCGCCGGAGGCCGGATCACCGACCTCGACGTCGGCCTCGCCCACCGCGTCGAGGCCGTCGCCCCCGCCCACGACGCCCGCTGACCGGCCGCTACGCCCCAGGGTCCGGGCGCGGCGCCTCCCGGCCGGCCCGCGCCAGCTCGACGTTGAACTGCGCGCCGGACAGCAGCGACAGATGTGAGAACCACAGCCAGATCAGGAAGACGACCGGGCCGGCGAGTGAACCGTAGAGCCGGTTGAAGGTGCCCACGCAGGAGACATAGAGCGTGAAACCGGCGGACGACACCAGCCACATCAGCACCGAGACCACCCCGCCCGGAACCGCCCGCCGCAGATCCCGGGAATGCCGCGGCCCCGACCGGAACAGCAGCATCACCAACACGATCGCGAGCAGCAGCAACAGAGGCCACTGCAAGAGCCGCCAGACGGTCTCACCCGCCTCGCCCATCCCGAGCCACCGGCCCAGCGCCCGCGCGATCGGCCCGCTCACCAGCAGCGCCACCGCCGTACTGATCAGCAGCGCCATCAGCAGCACCGCCGTCGCGAGAATGCGCGGCGCCTTGTGCCACGGCGGCCGGTCGTCCTTCGTCCGGTGCATGGCGTGCATCGCCCGCCGGAACACCGCCAGATAGCTGCACGACGACCACAGCGCGCTCACCAGCGCACCACCCACCACCAGCCACGCGGCGGTGCGCTGCCGGGCCATCCCGACCAGCGCGTGACGCAGCGGTTCCCCCGAACCCGCCGGGGCGAGGGAGGCGACGTGGTTGATCAGTTCCTCGGTACCGGCGGGATCGGCGATACCGACCAGCGACACCGTGAGGATCAGCGACGGCAGCAGCGCCAGCACGGAGTAGTACGTCAGGCTCGCCGCCCAGTCGGTCACATCGTCGTGCCACAGCGACAACGGCGTCCGGCGCAGCGCGATCCCGTACCGGCGCAGGGCGGACGCGGCCGTCGCGGCGCGCGGAAGGGTGCTGCTCCCGGCCGCCGCCGGCGCGCACCGCGCCTCCGGCACCCGTTCCGGCGTCCGGCGCATACCGCTCGCGCCCATGTGTCGTTCCCCTCCTGTCGTCTCCGGTGTGCGGCCACGGGGCCGTGCGGTCCGGGGCGCGGGCGCGCACCTCCCCGCGCACGCGGGACCCGTGGAAGCCGCGCCGTCCTCCCGGCGGGACCGCCCGCCGCACCGGTTCAGCACCGTACTTCACGGCGCGTCACGCGAGCGGCCGCCGCCCCCTCGCGGTGACACCCCGCCCGCCGTCCCCTACCGTGCCCGCATGCCCCTGAGCCTCGACCACTACTGCTCCGAAATCGTCGCGCAGACCGCCCTGTTGACGTCCGCCCTCGACGGCGCGGACCCGGCGGCGCCCGTGCCCTCCTGCCCCGACTGGAACCTCGCCCGGCTCCTGCGCCACCTCGGCGGAACCCATCGCTGGGCCGAGACCGTCGTACGCGCCCGCGCCACCGGACCCGTCCCCGACACCGAGGTCAACGACGTCCCCGACCGTACGGACGAGGACATCGCGACACTGTGCGCCCGGCTGACCGAGGGCGCGGAACGACTCGCGGGGACCCTGCGCGCCGCCGGCCCCGACACGCCGGTGTGGACCGTGGCGCCGGACGGGACGCCACTGTTCTGGGCCCGCCGGATGACGTACGAGACCGTTCTCCACCGCGCCGACGCCGCCCGCACGGTGGGCGCGCCCTACACGCTGGACGCCGGGACGGCCCGCGACGGGCTCGACGAATGGATCACGTTCAGCACCCTGCCCCAGGCCGCCGCCTCGGAGGAAGGACGCCGCGCACTCCTCGCCCCCGGCCGCGCCCTCCTCCTCCACGCCACCGACGTCCCCGCACCGCACGACGCCGCCTGGCGCGTCGACACCACCACGACCTCCGGCCCCGCCGCCCTCTCCTGGCGCCGTACCCACGGCGGCACCCCCGCCACCACCACGGTGCGCGGCCCGCTCACCGCTCTCCTGCTCCTCCTGTACCGACGGCACCCCCTCGACGCCCCGGACCTCCAGTTCCTCGGCGACAGGGACCTCTTCACCACCTGGCGCGACGAGGTCAGCGACTGGCTCCGCCGCTGACGGCCGCCGGGGCCGGCGTCGGGAACGGCATCCGGCGCGCCCGTCAGGCGAACGCCAGCCCCCGCCACGGCGACGCCGGGTCCTGGGTGAGCGCCCGGTGCAGATGCACCGTCTCGGCGTACGGCGCGCCGAACCAGCCGTTGTCGAAGGCCAGTACCCGCCCCAGCGCGTACCCGGCCGCGAACTCCTCCCAGGACCCGTACGCCTCACGGGCCCGCGCACCGGCCTGCCGCACCGCCTGCTCGGCCTGCGGCGGGGTGCACAACCGGGCGCCCAGACCCCACCGCACCAGGTTCACCGCATGGGCCAGGTCCAGCGCGACGAGGGAGACCACCTCCCCACCGGAGGGCAGCACCCTCTCCGCGCGGAACCGCTCCTCGTACCGGACCACCTGCTCGGGCAGCCCGCCGCCCGCGCCGTCCTCCGCGCCGTCCCGCCCGGCGGCGCGCGCCCGCAGCGCGGCCTGTGCCTCGGCCGGTACGAACTGCCCGCCGAGCAGCTGCTCGAACCGCTGCTGCCAGGACGCCGGGTCCGCCACCGACCACTGCTCGCGCAGCGTCTGCGCGTCCCACGCGTGGTCCAGGAACGTCGTACCGAGTTCGTTCCACGGCACGCTGTGGTGCACCGCGAGCGGCGCCCCGCAGGCCAGCCCCTGGGCCAGCGGACCGTGCAGCGGACCGCCGAAGTGCGTGGTGAGCAGCCCTCCGGGCCGTACGCCGATGTGGGCGCGCAGGCGCAGCCAGGCGGCGCGGTGCGCGGGCGTCGCCGCCAGGTACGCCACGCACGGGGTACCGGGGTTGACGGCGAGCATCCACTTGTCGTTCGGCCAGTCCTGCGCGAGTTCCTCGACGGAGACCCGGTCGAAGAACTGCTGCGGATGCCAGGGCGGCAGCATGCCACGGGTGAGGACGGGGATGCAGGTGGTGCCCGCCACGGGATCGTCGTACACCGGCAGCGGGTCCTGCCCCGGCTGCGGCGCCGCGAGATACAGGTCCTCGCCGGCCAGGGCAGCGATCTGCCCGTCCACATCGCCCCGCGCCGTCGCTTCGCACAGCCGCCGCTCGGTGTCCGTCGGCGGCACCCATCCCGGAATACCCACGTCGCAGACCCTACGGCGCCGGGCCCGCCGGACGGGAATCGGCACCGGCCGGGCGCCCGTGCCCGGTGACATGGCACCTTCCGCGCGCCCTGGTTAAGCTCGGTCGGGGGGCCCGACGACCCGATCGCGAAGTGATCGAGGAGGCTCCGATGACGCTGGTGCCCGAACCACGTGATGTGCCCCCGCGCCTCGTCACCGGCGCGTTCATCCTCAACTCCGGCCTGGGCAAGCTGCACGCCGACCGGGAGACGGCCGAGGGCCTGCACGAAGCGGCCTGCACCGCCTACCCGTTCCTGCGCGGGATGGACGCGGAGCGCTTCACCCGGCTGCTCGCGTGGTCCGAGATCGCGGTGGGCGGGGCGCTGCTGGCCCCCGTCGTGCCGACTCCGCTCGCCGGTCTCGCGCTGACCGGGTTCTCCGGCGCGCTGTTCGGGCTCTATCTGCGCACGCCCGGTATGCGCGAGCCGGGCAGCCTGCGGCCGACGCAACAGGGCATCCCGCTGGCCAAGGACGGCTGGATGCTGGGCATCGGCCTGGGCCTGCTGAGCGCGCGGGCGCGATGGGGCTGCCTGTGCGGGGCGCGGTGCCGCCGCCGTCGCTGCCGCCGCTGACCCGCCCGTACCGCCGTGCACACGGCGATCCGTGGTGCCAAGGAAGTCACCCACGGTGAGGGGCCGTTCGAGGGAAGAATGACACCCGGGAACCAGGCGGATCACTCGAATGCCGGGCGTACGGCGGCCGTCGCCGCAGACCGGCGGCGGGACAGGGCCGCAGCCCCGCCCGAGTGGCGGGCGGGGCTCCGTGGCGGGTGCCGGATCAGACCATGTCGAAGGTGGCCGGGTCCGGGCCGGTGCGCGTGCCGTTCTCCAGGGCGGCGAGGTCCGACAGGTCGGACGCGTCCAGCTCGAAGCCGAAGACGTCGATGTTCTCGACGATCCGGGACGGGGTGACCGACTTCGGGATCACGATGTTGCCGAGCTGGAGGTGCCAGCGCAGAACGACCTGCGCCGGGGTCCTGCCGTGCTTCTGGGCGATCCGGCCGATGACCGGCTCGTCGAGCAGGCCCTTGCCCTGGCCCAGCGGCGACCACGCCTCGGTCGCGATGCCGTGCCGGGCGTGGCAGGCGCGGGACTCGGCCTGCTGGAGCCAGGGGTGCAGCTCGATCTGGTTGACGGCCGGGACGACGGACGTCTCGCCGAGCAGGCGCTCCAGGTGCGCGGGGAGGAAGTTGGAGACACCGATCGCCTTGGCGCGGCCCTCCGCGTAGATCTTCTCGAACGCCTTGTAGGTGTCGAGGGCGGTGTCCCTGGCGGGCAGCGGCCAGTGGATCAGGTACAGGTCGACGTAGTCCAGGCCGAGCTTGGCCAGGGAGGCGTCGAAGGCCCTGAGCGTGGAGTCGTAGCCCTGGTCGGAGTTCCACAGCTTGGTGGTGACGAACAGTTCCTCACGGGCGATGCCGGAGCCGGCGAGGGCCCTTCCCGTGCCCTCCTCGTTGCCGTAGATCGCGGCGGTGTCGATGCTGCGGTAACCGGCCTCCAGGGCGTGGCCGACGGCCGTGGCCGCCTCCTCGTCCGGCACCTGCCAGACGCCGAAACCGAGCTGCGGCATCGAGACGCCGTTGTTGAGCGTGATGGTGGGGACCTGGCTCACGGGGGAGATCCTTAGGTTGGCGTTCGTTCTCGGTGACGCCAACCATCATCTGCCACCAGGTATTCCTTCGCACACCGATACGATCACCTGGCGGGAAACGGGCGGGGGAGCGGCCCGCGAGGTTGTCCCGGCGGAGTTATTCCTGGTAGAGGGCGTCGATCTCCGCCGCGTACGCCCTCTCGACCGCCGCGCGCCTGAGCTTGAGCGACGGCGTCAGCAGCCCCTGTTCCTCGCTGAACTGATGGGCCAGTATCCGGAAGGTACGGATCGACTCGGCCTGGGACACCAGGGTGTTGGCGGCGACCACCGCACGCCGGATCTCGGTCTCCAGATCGGGGTCGCGCACCAGGTCCGTCGGCAGCAGTTCGGGCTTGCCGCGCATCGACAGCCAGTGCGCGACCGCCTCCGGGTCCAGGGTGACCAGCGCCGCGACGAACGGGCGGTCGTCGCCCACGACGAGGCACTGCGCCACCAGGGGGTGCGCGCGTACGCGTTCCTCCAGCGCGACCGGCGACACGGACTTGCCGCCCGAGGTCACCAGGATCTCCTTCTTGCGTCCGGTGAGCGTCAGATAGCCGTGCTCGTCCAGGGACCCGGTGTCACCGGTGGCGAACCATCCGTCCCGCAGGACGGTTTCGGTCGCCTTCGGGTCGTGGAGATATCCCTGGAAGACCTGGCCGCCGCGCAACCAGACCTCACCGTCCTCCGCGATGCGCACGGTGGTGCCGGGGATCGGCGTGCCGACGGTCCCGAAACGGGTGCGTTCCGGCGGGTTGGCGGTGGCCGCCGCCGTGCTCTCCGTCAGCCCGTAGCCCTCGAAGATCCGGATGCCGGCGCCCGCGAAGAACAGGCCCAGGTGGCGCGGCATCGCCGAACCGCCGGACATCGCGTACCGCATCCGGCCGCCCATCGCCTCCCTGACCTTGCTGTAGACGAGCCGGTCGAACAGCTGGTGCTGCATCCGCAGCGTGGCACCGGGGCCGCCGGAGGCGCCGAACGCCTTCTGCTCGGCCGCCTCGGCATGGCGGACCGCGACGTCGACGGCCTTGTCGAACGCGCTCAGTCTGCCCTCGGTCTCCGCCGTGCGCCGGGCCGACGCGAAGACCTTCTCGAAGACGTACGGCACCGCGAGGACGAAGGAGGGCTGGAAGGACCGCAGGTCGGGCAGGAGGGCGCGGGCGCCGAGTTCGGGCTGGTGGCCCAGCTTGACGCGGCCGCGCACGGCGGCGACCTGCACCATCCGGCCGAAGACGTGCGCCAGGGGCAGGAAGAGGAGGGTGGACGCCTCGTCGTCGGGCCGGGACCGGAAGACGGAGTCGTAGCGTTCGAGGACGTTGTCGGCCTCGGCCATGAAGTTGGCGTGCGAGAGGACGCAGCCCTTGGGGCGGCCGGTGGTGCCCGAGGTGTAGATGACGGTCGCGGTGGCCTCGGGGGTGACCGCCATCCGGTGGCGGTGGACGACCTCGTCGTCGATGTGCTTGCCTGCCGCCGTCAGCTCCGCCACCGGGTCGGCGTTCAGCTGCCACAGCGTACGGAGCTGGGGGAGCCGGTCGATGACCGAGCCGACGGTCATCGCGTGGTCCTCGTGCTCCACCAGGCAGGCCGAGACACCGGCGTTGTGCAGGGCCCAGAAGACCTGTTCGGCGGAGGACGTGGGGTAGAGCGGGACGGGCTGGGCGCCGATGGTCCACAGCGCGAAGTCGAAGAGCGTCCATTCGTACCGTGTCCGGGACATGATGCCGACGCGGTCGGCGAACCGGACGCCGCGTGCCAGCAGCCCCTTGGCCAGGGCCATCACCTCGTCGCGGAACTCCGCGGCGGTCACGTCCCGCCAGTGGCCCCGGGCGTCCTTGCGGGCGAGGGCGACACGGTCCGGTTCCGTGTTCGCGTGGTCGAAAAGGACGTCCGCCAGCCCGCCGACCCGGGGCGCGGTCGCCAAAGGCGGGACGGTGAACTCACGCAATGGCCCAGCCTTCCGTGCTGCTCCTCACAGGGCCGCGACCGTACCCCAACGGGGCGTCGGGCGGGAGGGCCGCGGGAGGCGGGGGAACGGAGGGCACGGTACCGGTCATCCGGTGAAAACGGGCCACTCCGGGGAAACGTGGACATGAACCTGGTCTTTCGGTGCCAAACGAGCACGGTGCGGAGACCGGATCTGCACCGAACCTCTGCATTTGTGATCGCATTCGTCACTGTCGTTTTTCTCACCGTTCCTCTCCGTGGTCGTTATGGGTACGCGGAGGAGCACCTGCGACCGTCCGGGTGCCGAGTGCCGCGCGGTCGCCGTCGAAGTCCGACCGTTCCCGAGGTCCCGTTCGGCCGTTTGCCAGCTGTGGCTTCACCCGATCCGGGGACCACGGCTACGGCAGTTGCAGCCGGTCCCCGCCGGCCAGGATCGCGTCGGCCAGCGCCTCCGCCGGCCCGCGCGCCGGGCCGGGCCGCTGCCCGTAGAGCAGGACGAAGTCCACCTCGCCCAGTTCCGGCAGGCCGCTGCGGGCGGGCAGCCGCACCAGGCCCGGCGGCACCATGCCGCGCGTGTGCGCCATCACGCCCAGCCCCGCGCGGGTCGCCGCTATCAGACCGTTGAGGCTGCCGCTGGTGCAGGTGATGCGCCACGACCGGCCCTGGCGCTCCAGCGCCTCCAGCGCACGGGCCCGGGTCACCGCGGGCGGCGGGAAGACGACGAGCGGCACCGGGCGCTGCGGATCGAGCCGCAGACGGTCCGTACCCACCCACACCAGACGATCCCGCCACACCAGCCGGTCACCCGTCTGCTCCGGGCGCCGCTTCGCCAGGACGAGATCGAGCCGGCCGGCCGCCAGCAGCTCGTGCAGGGTGCCCGACAGCTCCACCGTCAACTCCAGATCGACCTCCGGGTGGTCCCGGCGGAACCCTTCGAGCACCTCCGGCATACGGGTGAGCACGAAGTCCTCGGACGCGCCGAAGCGGAGCCGGCCCCGCAGCCGTGTGCCCGTGAAGAACGCGGTGGCCCGCTCGTTCGCCTCCAGGATCGTGCGGGCGAAACCGAGCATCGCCTCACCGTCCTCGGTCAGCTCCACGGCGTGGGTGTCCCGGACGAACAGCCGCCGCCCGGCCGCGTCCTCCAACTTCCGCACATGCTGGCTGACCGTGGACTGCCGCAGCCCGAGCCGGTGCGCGGCCTGCGTGAAGCTCAGCGTCTGCGCGACCGTCAGGAACGTCCGCAGCTGCACGGGGTCGAACACGGGGCCTCCTGAGGGGTGGACAGCGGGGTGCGCCGGGTCCGTACGCGGCACGCGAACCGATGTGCCCGGCGACCGGGCCGGGACCGGAGGCGTCTCCGGCGCGCCGCTTCCGCTCTCCACCGACAGCATGCGGCCGGCCCAGCATGCGGGGTCATCACTGATCGCGATGACAGTGACTACGGTAAACGGGGTTCCCGATCACCGTGCCGGTCGGCACTCTGGAGAGGGCACCGTCCATGCCGCCGCCCCTACACCGAACGACCCGAAGTGAGACCATGCGCCGCCCTTCCCTGTCCCTCCCCTCCTGGCTGCCCGTGGACGGATACATCCTCGCGCTGATCGGCACCGTCGCCCTGGCCGCCGTGCTCCCCGCCCGCGGGAGCGCCGCCACGGCCGCGGACGGCGCCGCCACCGGGGCCGTCGCCCTGCTCTTCTTCCTCTACGGAGCCCGGCTCTCCACCCGCGAGGCCATCGAGGGACTGCGCCACTGGCGGCTCCACCTCACCGTCCTGGCCTGCACCTTCCTGGTGTTCCCCCTGCTCGGCCTCGCCGCCCGGGTCCTCGTCCCGCATGTGCTGACGCCCGGCCTCTACACCGGGCTGCTGTTCCTGTGCCTGGTCCCCTCCACCGTCCAGTCCTCGATCGCCTTCACCTCTATCGCCCGGGGCAATGTCGCCGCGGCGATCTGCGCGGGATCGTTCTCCAGCATCGCCGGCATCGTGATCACCCCGCTGCTGGCCGCCCTCGTCCTCGACGGCGACGGCGCGGGCTTCTCCGCCGACTCCCTGGTCTCGATCGTCTGCCAACTGCTGCTCCCGTTCCTCGCCGGCCAGTTGCTGCGGCGGTGGATCGGCGGCTTCCTCACCCGGCACCGGAAGGTCCTCGGCTACGTGGACCGCGGCTCGATCCTGCTCGTCGTCTACAGCGCGTTCAGCGTCGGCGTGACCCAGGGCATCTGGCACCAGGTCTCGATCCCGCGTCTGCTCTGCCTGCTGGGTGCGGAGGCCGCCCTGCTCGCCGTGATGCTGGCCGGGACCGCCTACGGAGGCAAGAAGCTCGGCTTCGACCGCGCCGACCGGATCGCGATCACCTTCGCCGGGTCGAAGAAGAGCCTCGCCGCCGGACTCCCCATGGCCAGTGTGCTGTTCGGCGCGCAGGCCGGTCTCGCGGTGCTCCCGCTGATGATGTTCCACCAGATGCAGCTGATGGTCTGCGCGGTACTGGCCAAGCGGTACGCCGCCCGGGCGGACGCCGAGGAGGCGGCCGCGCGCCCCGGAGGGCCGGGAGCGGCACGACCGCTCCCGGCGCCCGGTGATGCCCCCGGGAGCGCGCTCGCGGAGAGCGCGGGCACGCCCCCGCCGCACGGCGCGGCCGCCGGCGACGCGGCCGGTGCTGCGGCCAGTCGCTCGGGTCGCTGAAGCCGGCGGAGAGGGCGGAGGAACGGGCAAGGCTGCTGGTCATGGGCGCAATGGCCGATGCGGTGTGCATGGGAACCATGGAAGCACCGACCACTGACAATCGATCAGCGACGGCCCGTCGCCCGACCGTTCCCCGGCCTCAGCCGCCCTGCCCGACCCGGTCCAGCGGCAGCCGCAGAACCAGGGGGGCCGACGGCTCCGCGTTGCCGGTCCGTACCGTCGTCAGCTCGTCGTCGCTCAGCGCCCGCCGGTAGACCCGCACCTCGTCCAACGCCCCGGTGAACCGGGCACGGGCATCGCCCCGCCGCCCCAGATAGACGCTGAAGACCGAACCGCGGCTCACCGAGCCGGGGACGTCCGCGGCCGAGGTGGTGTCCTTGCCGTCGACGGTCAGCAGCAGCCGGCCCCCGGTGCGGCGCAGCGCCAGATGGTGCCAGCGGCCGTCGTTGTGGGCCCCGGCGGAGGAGACGCGGGCGGTGGCCGGCGGCGCGGCGCCCGTGGCGGCCGTCACCTGTGCGGTGATCCGGCCGTGCGCCGGATCGGCGACCACCGTCATCTGCGGGGACCTGCTGCCCGTCCCGCCCGTCCACAGCAGCGGCTGCTCCCCGCTCGTCGCCCGGTAGCGGAACCAGAGGCTACAGGTGAAGGCGTCGGCGCCGAGCGGGAGGGAACCACGGAACGGCAGCCGTACCGCGTCGTCCCCGCCGTCGAACTCCAGGGCGCGTCCGAAGGCCCCGTCGGTGGTGCGGGCGCCGCCCAGCGCCTCGGCC
>NZ_JCANQV010000150.1:0-14362 GCF_059553635.1 Candidatus Streptomyces philanthi | reverse complement strand
GTGCCCGACGGGGACGTGGGCTGCGGCAGGGCCTGGCCCGTCAGCGGTGCCTGCGTGGGCAGCGCACCCGGAACGGGCGGTGTCCCGGTCCCGTGGCCGGGCAGGGGACCAGCACCCGTCGCAGGCGCCAGCACCGGTCGCTGAACGGGCGGCGCGGGTGCCCAGGGCCCCGGCTCACCGTAGGGCGGCGTGCCGTACGGGTCCGGCGCGTGCAACGGCCGAGGAGGCGACGCAGGAGTCTCCGCCTCAGGAGCCTGCGCCACGGGGGCATGCGCAGCGAGGACCCCCGCCTCAGGAGCCTGCGCCACAGGGGCCTGCTCCGCACCCCCGGGAACCACGGCCGCGGCCCCCACCCGCTCGGCCGCGGACGTCACCCCGTCCAGCGCGGGCGGTGCCCCGTCCGGCGAGGCCGAAGCAGCGCCCCGCCCCTCGCCGCACGCCCCCTCGACACGGATGGCAGCCAGCGGCTCAGGCTGAGGATCAGCGGGCAACGGGGAGGCACCAACACCCCGCCCGGCATCGGCCCGCACCCCGACGGGCGCGTCACCCTGCGGCGCCGCCCCCTCGGAAGCCCCGTCGAACGCCACCGTCGCGGCGACATCCGCACCCGGGGTACCGGAGAACTCCGCGGACGCCCCCGCGCCCGGCTCGGTCGGCCGGCCCGCAGACGGCACAGCACCGGCAGCAGGCCGCGGTTCCACGCCTTCAGGGACCACAGGGCCCCCGCCCGCGATCGCCGACTGAGCATCCACAGGAACAGCAGGCGGCTGCGGCCCGGCGGCCGGGGCGGTGGTCGGGGGGCGGCCCGGGCGGTTCCACCACTTCAGCCTCGACCCGGTTGGCCTACCGTCGTCCATGTTCTCCCCATTTTTCGCCCGCGCCGTGCGTGGGCCACCGCCACCTCGCGGCCCGCGCCCCGACCGGGGTGCGCCGCCCGACAGGGATTCAACCAGCTTCCGGCGCCGTAACGCAGGGGGCGCCCGGGACGGAACGGTCGTGCCGGGCCCCGGGCGTTCAGCGGGTGTGCTGCTCCAGGGACGGGAACAGGGGCGGGGTGTGCGGACGGGGAGCGTGGAACACGCCGATGTCCAGCGGAGCGGTGTGCCGTTCGATCATGTCGCCGGAGGGGGAGAGCAGCGGCTCGGGACCGAAGCGGCCGTCGTCCGGGGGCTGGGGGGACGGCGCGGGCCGCGGCGGACCGTAGACGGTCATCGGGCTGGGGGCCGGTACGGGCGTCGGGCCCGCCGCGGGAAGGGGGTGCCCGGTCAGGATCGCGTCGCCGCCCAGGAGGGTGCCGCTGCCGGAGACCGGGGTGGCGCTGAGCGGGGTGACGGCTCCGCCGCCCCCCTGGCGCGCCGGGCCGTTGACCGCGGCCTCCAGCGGGAGGGCTCCCAGGGCGAACGCCGCGAGCGAGACCGCGCCGGCCGCGGCGAAGGCGAAGCGCCGCCGCTGCGGCGCCTGGCGCCCGGTCTCGTGGACCCGGAACCCGTCCGACCGCGGCGGGACGGCGTCCCCGGCGTGCCCTCCGGGCACATAGCCGAACGCGCCGCCGGGGCCTCCGTCGTCGAACCCGTCCCGCCCGAAGGGACGGCCCGGACGACCCCCGGTGTCACCGCCGGGCAGGCCCTGGAGGCGCGCCAGCAGTCCCTCGGAGGGGCCGGGCAGCGCCGCCTGGGCGAACACGGTCTTGAGCCGACGCTGGGCGTCGGCCTCCGCCTTGCACTTCCCGCATGTCGCGAGATGCGCGAGCACCCGCTCGCGCGCGTCGTGCCCCAGTTCGCCGTCGACCAGGGCCGCCAGGCGGTCGCCGAGATGGTGCTCGGCGGGGGACGCACCGCCACTGCCGCTCACGCGATTCCGACCTCCCCTGTGGACACCACGGCCAGCCGCGGCCGCCGCCCGCGCTCCTCGGCGCGCGCCGCCGGGGAGCGGTGCTTGAGCGCCTTGCGCAGGTGGGAGCGGCCCCGGTGGATACGGCTGCGGACCGTGCCGAGCTTCACGCCCAGCGTGGCCGCGATCTCCTCGTACGACAGGCCCTCGATGTCGCAGAGCACGACGGCGGCGCGGAACTCGGGCGCGAGGGTGTCCAGCGCCTGCTGCACATCGGCGTCGAAGTGGGTGTCGTTGAAGTGCTGCTGCGGGGAGGGCTCACGGCTGGGCAGCCGCTCGGCGGCGTCGTCACCGAGCGCGTCGAAGCGGATGCGCTGCCGGCGGCGGACCATGTCGAGGAAGAGGTTGGTCGTGATGCGGTGCAGCCAGCCCTCGAAGGTGCCGGGGGTGTACGTCGACAGCGAGCGGAAGACGCGGACGAACACCTCCTGGGTGAGGTCCTCGGCGTCGTGCTGGTTGCCGGTGAGGCGGTAGGCGAGGCGGTAGACCCGGGCACTGTGCGTGCTGACGATCTCCTCCCAGCTGGGAGGGGTCCACGCCTGCGCATCCGCGTCTGCGGCGAAGGTCGCGGTGCGTGCGGAGTCGTTGGTGCGCAGACGGTCAGCGGTGTTGGTCACGGATCTCGGCTCGGCGAACGACCGTTTCAAGCGCTTGAGCACGCCCCGGTCACCCGCTGCGGCCGCACCTCCCCTGGTGGCTCTGGTGGTGTCCAGTAGGGCCCCTACCATATCCACCTCGCCCGTTAGCTCCGGATAAGCAGTTTTGACCTGCATTTGGTCCTGCTTCTCTCCTTGCCGTGCCTCTCGCGCGGTCTTCACCGGCGCATCCCCCCTTTGCCCCTCCAACGCCCGGTCCCATCTGCGGGTTCCCGTGCGCAGCGGATACAGTCACGGGTGCGTCAACTACGGGGACAGGAGAGGGTCATTACCGGCAACCGGCAGACGATCTTGGCGTTCGCCGAGGCATACGGCGCCGGAACCCTCGACGACGTGGCCGAGGCGGCCCTGAGCTGGTCACGCCAGCGTGCCCGGGAAGCGGGCGTACGGCCCGTGAGCACCGGTACCGGCGCCGCGCTGCGCATGCTCGCCGCCACCACGGGCGCCAAGGCCGTCGCCGAGATCGGCACCGGCACGGGCGTCTCCGGCATCTATCTGCTGCACGGCATGCGCCCCGACGGGGTGCTGACCACGGTGGACCTCGAACCGCAGCGGCAGGCGTTCGCCAAGCAGGCGTTCCGGGCCGCGGGCTTCGCCGGCAACCGCGCCCGCTTCATCCCCGGCCGGGCGCTCGACGTCCTGCCCCGCCTCGCCGACGGCGGCTACGACCTGGTCTTCTGTGACGGGGATCTCGTCGAGTACCTGGACTACCTCGCCGAATCGTTGCGGCTGCTGCGCCCCGGCGGGCTGGTGTGCTTCGAGGGGGTCTTCGCCGACGGGCGGACCGTCGACTCCGCCGAGCAGCCCGACGAGGTGCTGCGGGTGCGCGAGCTGCTGCGGGACGTACGGGAGAGCACCGCGCTGGTGCCGTCGCTGCTGCCGATCGGTGACGGGCTGCTGTGCGCGGTCAAGCGCGGCTGACCGCGCCCCGGGGCCGCGGGAGGCGAAACGGCCCCGGCTCATGGCGCGCGTTCTCCGCACGCCATGAGCCGGGGCCGGGGCATCGGCTGGGGGTACCGGGGACGGGCCCCGGGAGCCGCAGCACGTGGGCCGCCCTCTCAGACGGTGACCTTCTCCAGCGCTTCGCTGAGGGCCTTGGCTTCGTCGGGTGTCAGCTCGACGACGAGTCGCCCGCCGCCTTCGAGCGGAACGCGCATGACGATGCCCCGCCCCTCCTTGGTCACCTCGAGCGGGCCGTCACCCGTCCGCGGCTTCATGGCCGCCATGCTCGTTCCCCTTCCTGAAACCAGCTCGTTCTCAGCCGACGGCCCCATGTAGGCACGCATCACCGGCATCGAACACATTGCTTCCAGGCCATTATCCCGCATCGAACGACCCGATGACCAACATCGGACAGCTTCCCTTCGAAGACACAATCCGGCAAAACCACTCAATTCGGGGAGCGGTTCTCGGTACTCCGCCTTCCGCCGACTCCCGGCCGCCCCTCATTCTTTGACGTACGTCACATGCCGACGGCCGGTGATCTCCGGCATCCTGAGCGCTGACCCCACTGCCCAGAGCCGCGCTGGAGGGACTTCCACACATGGCCGACACGGTGCTCTACGACGTGACCGACGGACTCGCCACGGTCACTCTCAACCGCCCCGACGCGATGAACGCGCTGAACGTCGAGGCGAAGGTCCTCCTGCGGGACATCCTCCGGGAGGCCGCCGGCGACCCCGCCGTACGGGCCGTCCTGCTGACGGCCACCGGACGGGCCTTCTGCGTCGGGCAGGACCTCAAGGAGCACATCGGCCTGCTCGCCGCGGACCGCTCCGGCGGCGAGGGCGGCACGATGAGCACCGTCCGCGAGCACTACAACCCGATCGTCAGGGCGCTGACCGAGATGCCCAAGCCGGTGGTGGCGGGCGTCAACGGTGTCGCGGCCGGCGCCGGCGCGGGCTTCGCCCTCGCCGCCGACCACCGCGTCGTCGCCGACACCGCCTCCTTCAACACCTCCTTCGCCGGGGTGGCCCTCAGCGCCGACTCCGGGATGTCGTGGACGCTGCCACGGCTGATCGGCCAGAGCCGCGCCGCCGATCTGCTGATGTTCCCGCGCACGATCGGTGCCCAGGAGGCGTACGAGCTGGGCATCGCGAACCGCGTCGTCCCGGCCGCCGACCTGGCGGCCGAGGCCGCGGCCGTCGCGCGCCGGCTGGCCGCGGGCCCGACCGTGGCCTACGCCGCGCTGAAGGAATCGCTCGCCTACGGGGCCGGGCACTCCCTCGCCGAGACGCTGGCCAAGGAGGAGGAGCTTCAGGAGCGGGCCGGATCGTCCGAGGACCACCGGATCGCGGTGGAGGCGTTCGTGAAGAAGGAGAAGCCGGTCTTCCTGGGACGGTGACGGGGGCGGGGCCGGCCCGGCCTTCCGGGCGGCGGGCCGCCGCGGAGGACCACGGAGTGCCCGGCGGCCCGCCGAGCCGCCGACACCGGCCCCCGCCGGCCCTTCGCTCACCCCGCGGCCGCCGCCTCCTCCACCGCGTGGCGGACGTGGCAGTCCGCGAGATGGTCGTTGACCAGGCCGCACGCCTGCATCATCGCGTAGGCGGTGGTGGGCCCGACGAAGCGGAAGCCGTGCTTCTTGAGGGCCTTGGCCAGGGCCGTGGACTCCTCGGTGACCGCTGGGACGTCGGCCGTCCGGCGCGGGGCGGGGCGGCCGTCGCGCGCCGGGGCGTGGGACCAGATCAGGGCGTCCAGCTCGCCGGGGGCCAGCAGCGCGGCGGCCCGGGCGTTGGCGAGGGTCGCGGCGATCTTGGCGCGGTTGCGGATGATGCCGGGGTCGGCGAGCAGCCGTTCGGCGTCCTCGTCGGTGAAGCGCGCCACCTCGGCGATCCGGAAACCGGCGAACGCGGCGCGGAAGCCGGGGCGGCGGCGCAGGATCGTCAGCCAGGACAGGCCGGACTGGAACGCCTCCAGGCTCATCCGCTCGAAGAGGGCGTCGTCGCCGTGGACCGGCCGCCCCCATTCCGTGTCGTGGTAGTGGCGGTAGTCGGCCGTCTTCTCCGACTCCATGCCCCACGGGCAGCGCGGGACACCGTCCGGCGCCGTCACCACACCCGTCATGGCCGCTCCTCCCCCGCCGTTTCCGGTCCGCCCGCCGCGGGCCGCTCTCCCCAGGGGGTCGCGGGGGCGTCCTCGCCGCCCGGCCGGTTGTCACCCGACCGGGCCTCCCGGGGCAGGCCCGTGCCGCCGATCGCCGCGGCGTGCGCGCCGGCCAGTGCGGCCTCCAGCTCGGCGATCCTGGCGTCGCGCTCGGCCAGCTCGGCGCCGAGGCGGTCCAGCGCGTCGTCGACCTCGTCCATGCGGTAGCCGCGGACGCCGACGGGGAAGCGGACGGTGTCCACGTCGACGCGGGTCAGCGGGCGTCCGTCGGGCAGCGGGTCGTGCAGCCGGTCGGGCTCGGCGTCGCGCAGGCCACCGCTCTCACCGCCTCCGACGACGACGAGCGTGACCGCGGCGACCACCACGACCATCGCGATCAGCAAGAACCAGAACACGACCAACTCCCCGGACGATGTGTCTGCTCCGATCGTGCCATGCGGGTGTGACAGTTAGGGTCGCTGGCGGACCACCAAGAGGGAGTAGTCAATGCTGCGGCTGGGGAATCGTGAGTTCGAGGCCCACGAACCGGTGATCATGGCGATCGTCAACAGGACGCCTGATTCCTTCTACGACCAGGGCGCCACCTTCCACGACGAGCCCGCGCTGGAGCGGGTCGCGCGGGCGATCGACGAGGGCGCGGCGATCATCGACATCGGCGGGGTGAAGGCGGGGCCGGGCGCGGAGGTCAGTGCCGAGGAGGAGGCGCGGCGTACCGTCGGTTTCGTCTCCGAGGTGCGCAGGCGCCATCCCGATGTGGTGATCAGCGTCGACACCTGGCGGCACGACGTCGGCGAGGCGGTGTGCGAGGCCGGGGCGGATCTGCTGAACGACGCCTGGGGCGGGGTGGACCCCCAGCTCGCGGAGGTCGCCGCGCGGTACGGCGCCGGCCTGGTGTGCACCCACGCGGGCGGCGCCGAGCCGCGGACCCGGCCGCACCGGGTGACGTACGAGGACGTGATGGCGGACATCCTGCGGGTGACGCGCGGGCTGGCGGAGCGGGCCGTGGCGCTGGGGGTGCGGCGTGACGGGATCATGATCGACCCGGGGCACGACTTCGGGAAGAACACCCGGCACAGCCTGGAGGCGACCCGGCGGCTGGGCGAGATGACGGAGACCGGGTGGCCGGTGCTGGTGTCGCTGTCCAACAAGGACTTCGTCGGCGAGACGCTGGACAAGCCGGTCAAGGAGCGGGTGCTGGGCACCCTGGCGACCACCGCCGTGTCGGCGTGGCTGGGCGCGCAGGTCTACCGCGTCCACGAGGTCGCCGAGACCCGCCAGGTCCTGGACATGGTCGCCTCGATCGCCGGGCACCGGCCGCCGGCGGTCGCCCGCCGCGGCCTCGCCTGACGCCGGGCCCGGGGCGTGTCCGGCGCTTCCCGTCCGCCTCACGGCGCCCGGCCCGCACGCCCTTCGGTCGGACGACGGACACGCCCTACACCCCGGCCTCCTTGGTGACGAGGGCGACGGCCTCGTCCACGTCGTCGCTGACGTGGAAGAGTTCCAGGTCGCGCTGGGACGCCTTGCCCTCGGCGACGAGGGTGTGGCGCAGCCAGTCGACCAGGCCGTTCCAGTACTCGGAGCCGAACAGCACGATGGGGAAGCGGGTGACCTTGCGGGTCTGGACGAGGGTGAGCGCCTCGAACAGCTCGTCGAGGGTGCCCAGGCCGCCGGGGAGCACCACGAAGCCGCGGGCGTACTTCACGAAGCAGGTCTTGCGGACGAAGAAGTAGCGGAAGTCGACGCCGAGGTTCACATAGGCGTTCATGCCCTGTTCGAAGGGCAGCTCGATGCCGAGGCCCACCGAGGTCCCGCCGGCCTCCCGCGCGCCCTTGTTCGCCGCCTCCATGGCACCCGGCCCACCCCCGGTGATCACCGCGAACCCGGCCTGTGCCAGGCCGCGCCCGAGCCGTACCCCGGCGTCGTACTCGGCGGAGTCCCGGGGCGTGCGCGCGGAGCCGAAGACGCTGATCGCCGGGCCCAGCTCGGCGAGGGCGCCGAAGCCCTCCACGAACTCCGACTGGATCCGCATCACGCGCCAGGGGTCGGTGTGCACCCACTCGGAGGGGCCCTCCGAGTCCAGCAGCCGCTGGTCGGTGGTGCCGGGCCGCACCTGGTCGTGCCGGCGCAGCACGGGCCCCAGCCGCTGCTCCTCGGGTGCCGGTGCTCCCTCGCGGTCGGCCATCTCGCGCTCCCTCCACTGGCGGATCGTTGCCAGATCAGCGTAGATCCGGCTGGGTGAACCGCAGCGGAATTCCGTGGAGACGGGGGGGCGGCGCCCGCCCGCCGCCGGGGTCAGGCGGTCAGCCAGGCCCGCAGCCGCTCCTCGCAGTGGAGGATGCGGGCGGTCTCGACGCGTTCGTCCTTCTTGTGCGCGAGGAGGGGGTTGCCGGGGCCGTAATTGACGGCGGGGACGCCGAGGGCGCTGAAACGGGAGACGTCGGTCCAGCCGAACTTGGGGTGCGCGGTGCCGCCGACGGCCTCCATGAACGCGCGGGCCGCCGGGTGGGACAGGCCGGGCAGGGCGCCCGGGGAGTGGTCGTCGACGACGAGCTCGTCCACCGGGCAGTGGGCGAAGACCTCGCGGACGTGGGCCAGCGCCTCCTCGGGGGTGCGGTCGGGGGCGTAGCGGAAGTTGACGGTGACGGTGCAGGCGTCGGGGATGACGTTGTTGGCGACGCCGGCCTCGACGCGGACGGCGTTGAGGCCCTCGCGGTATTCGAGGCCGTCGATGACCGCGCGGCGCGGCTCGTAGGAGGCGAGCGCGGCGAGGATCGGGGAGGCGGCGTGGATCGCGTTGGCGCCCATCCAGGAGCGCGCGGAGTGGGCGCGCTCCCCGGTGGTGCGCAGCAGGACCCGCAGGGTGCCCTGGCAGCCGCCCTCGACCTGGCCGTCGGAGGGCTCCAGGAGGACGGCGAAGTCGCCGGCGAGCCAGTCGGGGTGGGCGTCGGCGATGTGGCCGAGGCCGTTGAGGTGGGCGGCGACCTCTTCGTTGTCGTAGAAGACGAAGGTGAGGTCGCGGTTGGGCGCGGGGACGGTGGCGGCGGTGCGGAGCTGGACGGCGACGCCGGACTTCATGTCGCAGGTGCCGCAGCCCCACAGCACGCCGTCCTCGTCGAGGCGGGAGGGAACGTTGCCGGCGATCGGCACGGTGTCGATGTGGCCGGCGAGCACCACCCGCTCGGCGCGGCCGAGGCGGGTGCGGGCGACGACGTTGTTGCCGTGGCGGTCGACGGTGAGGTGGGGCAGGGCGCGCAGGGCGTGCTCGACGGCGTCGGCGAGGGGCTTCTCGGCGCCGCTCTCGGAGGCGATGTCGACGAGCTGTGCGGTGAGCCGCGCGGCGTCGAGCGAGAGGTCGAGGACGGGGTGGTGTGCGGTGCGCTCCATGGGGCCGACCCTACCGCCGGGCTCCAGTACGGTGGGCTCCGTGTCTCCCGCTCCCCCCGTTACCGCGCGCAGCAAGCGCCTGAGGCGTACCCTCGCGGCCCTCGCCGTCCTGCTCGGTCTGGCCGTCTATCTGGTGGTGCAGTACATGACCGGCGGCCCGGGTGTGCCGCACTGCACCGTCCAGGCCGAAGGCGAGGAGGAACCCTACGAGTTGAGCCCGGAGCAGGCCGCGAACGCGGCGACGATCGCGGCCGTGGGGGCGTCGCGCGATCTTCCGGAGCGGGCCGTGACGATCGCGCTGGCGACCGCGATGCAGGAGTCGGGGCTGCGCAACATCGATTTCGGTGACCGGGATTCGGTCGGTCTCTTCCAGCAGCGTCCTTCGCAGGACTGGGGGACGGTCGGGCAGATCATGGACCCGGTGTACTCGGCCGGGGAGTTCTACAAGCATCTGGTGAAGGTGCCGGGCTATTCGCGGCTGCCGCTGACGGTGGCCGCGCAGAAGGTGCAGCGCAGCGGCTATCCGCAGGCGTACGCGAAGCACGAGACGAACGCGACGCGGCTGACGGGCGCGCTGACGGGACGTGATCCGGCCGCGCTGACCTGCACGTTGAGCCGTCCGGCCGACGGGCGGAAGAGCGGTGTCCCGCGGGTGCGGGAGAAGCTGGTCCGTGACTTCGGGCCGTCGGTGCTGCCGCGGACGGACGCCGCCGGGGGCAAGGACGGGGGCGCGGGGACGCTGCGGGTGCCGGTGGCGCCGGGGGGCTCGGGGGACGATTCGGCGCGCCGTGGCTGGGCGGTGGCGTCGTGGGCGGTGGCGCACGCCGGGGAGCTGCACATCGAGCAGATCTCCTACGCGGGCCGGATGTGGCGCGCGTCGGAGGCGGATGACGGCTGGCAGCGGGTGTCCTCGGGGAACGGCGGCCCTCCGGGCGCGTCGGAGGACGTCCGTATCGTCACCGTGCAGTAGTTTGGCGCGTCGCCCGCGCGGGGCATCGGCGGGTAGGGCTCCCCGGGGGGCGCACGCCGGCGGTTCCCTTGGCCCCACCGGGCCGTGACGTTTCGGCGAGCGGGCGGACGGGTGCCGCTCCGACCTGCTGGATTATCCGACGCGTTGCCAACTCTTTACGGTGTTGCACCGCAACTTTCGGGGACCTGACGCGGTAGTCAGGGCGTCCGCCAGGCGGACACGGCACCTCTGCCGGACATCCGAGTCCCTCTCCGTAAAAGGAGCACCATGTCCCTCCCCGTGACGCGTCGGATCGCCCGAGCCGCCCTGCTGGTCGCAGTGGGCGCGGCTCCCGTGGTCGCAGCGGCCGGTTCCGCGAGCGCGGCGGTCCTGCCCAAGGCTCCCGACCTCGGCGGGCTGACCACCCTGGATTCCGCGGGCACCAGCGCGGCCCTCGACCGCACCGCCAAGGACGGCATCGGCCTGGTGAACGAGGCCGGCCGCAAGGCGGGTGACACGCTGGCCCCGGCGCTGGTCGAGACCGGTGGCGCGGTGGTCGAGAAGGCCGCGCCGACCACGCAGAAGGCCGCCGACACCGCCAACGGCGTGCTCGGGCGGACGCTGCGGCACGGGGTGTCGACCGACACGCTGGTCGCCGACGCGGCCAAGGGCCTGCTCGGCGGTCTGCCGCTCGGCGGCCACTGACCGCACACCGCGCGGGAGGGGCCGGGGAGCGTGTGCTCCCCGGCCCCTTCCGCGTGCGGCGGCGCTCAGTCCGTCAGGCGGCGGACTGCGGCGTCGACGCGTTCGTCGGTGGCGGTGAAGGCGATGCGGACGAAGCGGTCACCGGCCGGGCCGTAGAAGTCGCCGGGGGCGACGAGGATGCCGCGTTCGGCGAGCGCGCCGACGGTGTCCCAGCAGGGTTCGTCGCGGGTCGCCCACAGGTAGAGCGACGCCTCGCTGTGCTCGATGCGGAAACCGGCCTTCTCGAAGGCGGTGCGCAGGGCGGCGCGGCGGCGGGCGTAGCGCTCGCGCTGCTCGGCGACATGGGTGTCGTCGCCGAGGGCGGCGACGGTGGCGGCCTGCACGGGCGCGGCGACCATCATGCCGCCGTGCTTGCGGATCTGGAGCAGTTCGCCGAGGACGGTGGCGTCGCCCGCGAGGAAGGCGGCACGGTAGCCGGCGAGGTTGGAGCGCTTGGAGAGCGAGTGGACGGCGATCAGGCCCTCGTGGGAGCCGCCGCAGACGTCCGGGTGCAGGACGGAGACCGGGTCGGTGTCCCAGCCCAGTTCGAGGTAGCACTCGTCGCTGGCGACCAGGATGCCGTGCTCGCGGGCCCAGGCGACGACGCGGCGCAGGGTGGCGGCGTCGAGGACGCGGCCGGTGGGGTTGGACGGCGAGTTCAGCCAGAGCAGCTTGAGGCCGGCCGGGTCGAGTGCGGTGGGGTCGTCGTAGGTGACGGCCTCGGCGCGGGCGAGGCGGGCGCCGACCTCGTAGGTGGGGTAGGCCAGGCGGGGGTGGGCGACCTTGTCGCCGGGGCCGAGGCCGAGCTGGGTCGGGAGCCAGGCGACGAGTTCCTTGGAGCCGACGACCGGCAGCACATTGGCGTGGGTGAGGCCGCGGGCGCCGAGGCGGCGCTCGGCCCAGCCGACGAGGGCGTCGCGCAGGGCGGGGGTGCCCCACACCGTGGGGTAGCCGTGGCTGTCGGCGGCGTCGGCCAGCGCCTTTCGGACGAGCGCGGGCACGGGGTCGACGGGGGTGCCGACGGAGAGGTCGACGATGCCGTCGGGGTGTGCGGTGGCCGTGGTCTTGTAGGGCACCAGCCGGTCCCAGGGGAAGACCGGGAGGAGGGAGGAGACTGCGCCCACGATGCTCTCTTTCTGGTACGGGGGGACGCCTGGACGCCGCCGTGAACGTCTCGGTCCCGCACGGCGGTGTGCCGTACGGGACCGGGGCGCGCCGCGCGGCCGCCTACGACCTGGGGGGCGGCAGGGAGCGGCGTCGCCCGCCCCCTGTTGCTCCCCGGGTCGTCACTGGTTCTGCGGCGGCAGGGCGGCGATGAAGGGGTGGTCGCGCTCGATCAGGCCGAGCTTGCTGGCGCCACCGGGCGAGCCGAGCTCGTCGAAGAACTCGACATTCGCCTTGTAGTAGTCCTTCCACTCGTCCGGGGTGTCGTCCTCGTAGAAGATCGCCTCGACCGGGCAGACCGGCTCGCAGGCCCCGCAGTCGACGCATTCGTCCGGGTGGATGTACAAGGACCGGGAGCCCTCGTAGATGCAGTCGACGGGGCACTCCTCGATGCAGGCCTTGTCCTTGACGTCGACACAAGGCTGCGCGATGACGTAGGTCACGCTGTCGTTCCTCCTCGATAGGGCCGGCGGACCGATCGGCCGGTTCCGCCGCTGGGCGCGCGGGAGCGCGGCGTCGTCGATGCCCGCACCTAGTATCTCCGTTCCGGGGCACGAGACGAACAAGAGGGGCGGGAAGAGCGGTGGAAATCATGGCCAGTGGTCGCACTGAGGTTCGTATCACCCGGGCTGACGTGGGCAAAAGGGTATCGGTCAGACGTCGGACGGGCGGCGGTCCGGGGGAGTTCGCCTTCACCGACGCGGTCGGTGTTCTCACTTCATGGGACTCCGGTGTGTTGATCATCACACGCCGTTCTGGTGAAGTGGTCAGTGTTCCGGAGGACGCGGTGGTCGCGGCCAAGGTGGTACCCGCGACGCCCGCCCGCCACCGGGGCCCGGCGGCCGGGACCCGCGAGCTGACCGAGGCCGGGGCACGCGGCTGGCCCGCCACCGAGACGGAACCGCTCGGCGCATGGACACTGCGGGCCTCCGGCGGCTTCACCCGCCGCGCGAACTCCGCCCTCCCCCTCGGCGACCCCGGCCTCCCCCTCGACGCGGCGCTGGAGCACCTGACCGGCTGGTACACCGCCCGCGGCCTGCCGCCGCTCGTCCAGGTCACCACCGGCCGCGCGGACGCCGGTGACGCGCTGGCGGCGGAGCTGGACGGCCGCGGCTGGCCGGCCGAGGGCCACTGCGTGGTACGTGTCGCCGCCCTCGCCCCGCTCGCCGACACCGGCGCCGACCTCTCCCGCGTCGCCCTGGCCCGGACCCCGGACGCGGCCTGGCTCTCCCTCTACCGGCGGGCCCAGGAACCGTCCGCGCAGGCGCTGCGGGTGCTCACCGGCGGGCCCTCGGTGTGGTGCGCGACGCTGACCGGCGAGGACGGCGCCCCGGCGGCGATCGGGCACTGCGCCGTCGACGGCCGCTGGGCCGGTTTCTCGGCCGTGGAGGTGGCTCCCGCGCACCGGCGCCGGGGACTTGCCACCCTGGTGATGGCGGCCCTCGCCGCGCGGGCCCTCGCGGAGGGCGCCTCGGCCGCGTACCTCCAGGTCGAAGAGGACAACGAGGGCGCGCGGGCGCTCTACGACCGGCTCGGCTTCCGTGACCACCACCATTACCACTACCGGCGGGCCCCGCACCCCCGCTGACCGACCCGCCGGCACCCGCCGGCCCGCACCGAACGGACTCCCCGGCCATGTCCCACCCTCACGGGCCCGCACCCGACGACGCGCGCGCCGCACGGCGGCGGCGCTTCGCCGCGCAGGCGCGCGAGGAACGGCCCGACCTCGCCCTGCTGTGCCTGCTGATCGCGGCGGAGGCCGACCCGTCGCTGGACGAGGCGGGCATCGACGCGGCCCAGATCGAACTCGACCGGCTCGCCGGACTGCTGCCGTACCGGCCGGCCGGCGGCCCGGCGGCCTGGGCCCGCAACCTCGCGACCCTCCTCGGCGACCGCTGCGGCTTCCACGGCACACCCGCCGACTACCGGCGGCTGGAGTCCTCCCTGCTGCACGCGGTGCTGCGGCGCCGCCGCGGGCTGCCGATCCTGCTCGCGGTGGTCTGGATGGAGGTCGCCCGGCGGGCCGGGGCGCCGGTGTACGGGGTGGCGCTGCCGGGCCACTTCGTCGTCGGCCTCGGCGACCCGCTCGGCAGCCACGTCCTGGCCGACCCGTTCGGCGGCGGACGGCAGCTGACCCGCGAGGACGCCGAACTGCTCGCGACGGGCGCGACCGGTACCCGGGTCGTCCTGGAACCGGCGGCGCTGGAGCCCGCCGACCCGCTGGACGTGGTGCTGCGCATCCTCAACAACATCCGCGCCTGGGCACAGGCCCGCCCGGAGCACAGCGCGGTGCAGCTGTGGGCGGTCGAGCTGGCGCTGCTGCTGCCCCGCCGTCCGGCACGGCTGCGCTACGACCACGCCCGGCTGCTGGTGCAGCGCGGCGAGTTCGTGGCGGGCGCGGCCGAACTGGAGGAGTACGCGCGGGTGGTGGAGCCGGTGGACGCCGCCTGGGCCGGCACGGTGCGGGGGCAGG
>NZ_JCANQV010000149.1:0-14376 GCF_059553635.1 Candidatus Streptomyces philanthi | reverse complement strand
CGGCCAGGGCCGCCGCGACCAGGCCGGCGGTGTGCAGCCGGCCCCGGCAGAAGTCCTCCAGGGTGGCGGCGTCCTTGACGCGTCCCGCGGTGACGGCCGGTTCGGCGCCGCCGGAGTGCGCGTGCCCTCCGGCGGGGAACCGGCCGTCGGCGAGGACGAGCAGCGCTGCGCGGCTCATCGGTGGTGCTCCGGGTGGTTCGTCATGGCTGTCAGAAGAGGAAGTAGCGCTGTGCCATGGGGAGTTCGGCGGCGGGGGCCGGTTCGACCGGTTGTCCGTCGATGGTCACCGTGAAGGTGTCGGGGTCCACATGGACGCGGGGCAGGGCGTCGTTGTTGCGCATCGACGCCTTGGTGACGCCCCGGGTGCTGCGGATCGCCTCGAAGGACTTCGCCAGCGGGAGCCGTCCGGCGATGCCGTCCTCGACGGCCTGCGCGGAGACGAAGTTGACGGAGGTGCTGCCGGGGGCCCTTCCGGTGGCGCCGAACATCGGGCGGGGCAGGATCGGCTGCGGGGTGGGGATGGACGCGTTGGCGTCGCCCACCTGCGCGTAGGCGATCTGGCCGCCCTTGATGACCAGCTGCGGCTTGACGCCGAAGAAGGCCGGGTCCCACAGGACGAGGTCGGCGAGCTTGCCGCTCTCGACCGAGCCGACGAGGTGGTCGATGCCCTGGGCGACGGCGGGGTTGATGGTGTACTTGGCGACGTAGCGGCGGGCGCGGTGGTTGTCGGCCGCACGGTCGCCGGCCAGGCTGCCGCGGCGGCGCTTCATGACGTGCGCGGTCTGCCAGGTGCGCATCACGACCTCGCCGATGCGGCCCATGGCCTGGGCGTCGGAGGACATGATCGAGATGGCGCCGAGGTCGTGCAGGATGTCCTCGGCGGCGATGGTGGAGGGCCGGATCCGGGACTCGGCGAAGGCGAGGTCCTCGGGGACGGCGGGGTTGAGGTGGTGGCAGACCATCAGCATGTCGAGGTGTTCCTCGACGGTGTTGACGGTGTGCGGGCGCGTCGGGTTGGTGGACGCGGGCAGCACGTTCGGCTCGGAAACCATCGCGATCATGTCGGGCGCGTGACCGCCGCCCGCGCCCTCGACGTGGAAGGCGTGGAGGGTGCGGCCCGCGACGGCGGCGAGGGTGTCGCCGAGGAATCCGGCCTCGTTGAGGGTGTCGGTGTGGATCGCGAGCTGGGCGCCGCTCTCCTCGCAGACGTCCAGGCAGGCGTCGAGGACGGCGGGGGTGGCGCCCCAGTCCTCGTGGATCTTGAAGCCGAGGATGCCGGCGCGGAGCTGGTCGCGCATCGACTCCTTGGACATGGTGTTGCCCTTGCCGAGGAGGCCGACGTTGACGGGCATGGTGTCCATCGCCTCCAGCAGCCGGGCGATGTGCCAGGAGCCGGGGGTGATGGTGGTGGCCTTGCTGCCCTCGGCGGGGCCGGTGCCGCCGCCGATCAGGGTGGTGACGCCGGAGGCCAGGGCCTCGTCCACCTGCTGGGGGCAGATGAAGTGGACGTGGGTGTCGATGCCGCCCGCGGTGAGGATCTTGCCGTTGCCGGCGATGATCTCGGTCTCGGGGCCGATGACGAGGTCGGGGTGGACGCCGTCCATGGTGTCGGGGTTGCCGGCCTTGCCGAGCGCGGTGACACGGCCGTCACGGATGCCGACGTCGGCCTTGACGACGCCCCAGTGGTCGAGCACGACGACGCCGGTGATCACGGTGTCGGGGGTGCCCTCGGCGCGGGTGGCGAGGGACTGGCCCATCGATTCGCGGATCACCTTGCCGCCGCCGAAGACGGCCTCGTCGCCGGAGCGGCCGGGTCCGCCCGAGCGGTCCTCGGTGATCTCGATGACGAGGTCGGTGTCGGCGAGGCGGATGCGGTCGCCGGTGGTGGGGCCGAACAGGTCGGCGTACGCCTGGCGGCTGAGCTCAGCCATCGACGGGTCCTCCGGTTTCTCCCCGCAGGCCGGGGACGACGCGCTTGCCGCCGATCGGGACGAGTTCGACCTCGGTCGGGATGCGGGGCTCGAAGCGCACGGAGGAGCCGGCCGCGACATTGAGCCGCATGCCGTGCGCGGCCGCGCGGTCGAAGGCGAGGCCGGGGTTGGCCTCGGCGAAGTGGTAGTGGGAGCCGACCTGGACGGGGCGGTCGGCGGTGTTGAGGACGGTCATGCGCGTGAGGGGGAGGCCGTCGTTGAGGCGCACCGGCTCGTCGGCGTAGAGGATCTGTCCCGGGATCATGGTGGGTTCTCCCGCGGTCAGTTGATGGGTTCGTGAACGGTGACGAGCTTGGTGCCGTCGGGGAAGGTCGCCTCGACCTGGACGTCGGGGATCATCTCGGGGACGCCTTCCATGACGTCGTCGCGTCCGAGGACCGTGCGTCCGGAGGACATCAGCTCGGCGACGGTGCGCCCGTCGCGTGCGCCTTCGAGAATGTGCGAGGTCAGCAGGGCCACGGCTTCCGGATGGTTGAGTTTCAGCCCCCGGGCTCGCCTCTTTTCGGCCACGTCGGCCGCCACATGAATCATCAGGCGTTCCTGTTCATGCGGGGTCAGTTGCATATGTTCCACCTCACAGTGTTCCTGCCCGGACACCCATTCGTCCAGGTCACGGGTGTGGACACGCCCGTATCGGTAGATGTATCACACAGTAATTAAAGGAGGGGCAAACTGTCCGCGAGGCAATGCTCCGTCAACTCCCCGACGGGCAGCGGGAAGTTCGCCGGGATATCGGCCGGCATCCCCCGTACGCGGGAATCGGCGGACCCTTCTCGCGCCTGATCGGCCGGGGCGGCAATTACCCGGTGTCACCGCGCGGCAACCGCATTCCGATACCGCATTCCGCGCCGGAATTGACGAATCCGAGCGGGGAAATGGTGGTGCATTCCACACTCGGGAACGCGGGCCCGCTTCCGGCCATCCGGACCATTCGCCGCAACCGGGGCACGGTCCGCTCCGCGAACACCACTGTCCGGTAGAGGGCTTGACGGACACCGTCCGTTCACGAATCCTCATGTTCGCGTCAATCGCTCCGCGTCACCCCCCACACTCAGCATCGGAGCCCTCCGTGACCCGTTCCTCCCGCACCCGTCGCGCCGTACTGGCCGCCGGCGCCTGCGCCGCCGCCCTCGCCCTGCTGGGCCCCGCCGCGGCCGCCCAGGCCACCGCCTCCGCCCCCTCCGCGGCACCGGACATCCCCGTCGCCTCGGTCAAGGCGCACCTCGACACGTTCCAGTCCATAGCCGACGCCAACGGTGGCAACCGCGCCCACGGCAAGCCCGGCTTCAAGGCGTCCCTGGACTACGTCAAGGGGAAGCTGGACGCCGCCGGCTTCACCACCAGCGTCCAGTCGTTCACCTACGGCGGCGCCAAGGGCTACAACCTCATCGCCGACTGGCCCGGCGGCGATGAGAGCCAGACCGTCATGGCCGGCGCCCACCTCGACTCCGTCGGCCGCGGCCCCGGCATCAACGACAACGGCTCCGGGTCGGCCGGCATCCTGGAGGTCGCGCTGGCGGTCTCCCGCGCGCACCTCCAGCCCGCCAAGCACCTGCGGTTCGGCTGGTGGGGCGCCGAGGAGTACGGCATGATCGGCTCCTCCCACTACGTCGACAGCCTCGGCGCCGACACATCGAAGATCGACGCGTACCTCAACTTCGACATGATCGGCTCGCCGAACCCCGGGTACTTCGTCTACCGCTACGACGACCGGCTGGAGAAGGTCTTCAAGGACTGGTTCGCGCAGAAGAACATCGCCACGGAGCCGGACACCGAGGGCGACGGGCGCTCCGACCACGCCCCGTTCCAGAACGCCGGCGTCCCGGTCGGCGGCCTGTTCTCCGGCGCCGACTACATCAAGACCGACACCCAGGCGAAGAACTGGGGCGGCACGGCGGGCAAGGCGTTCGACGCCTGCTACCACGCCGCCTGCGACACCTCGAAGAACATCGACGACACCGCGCTGCACAACAACAGCGACGCCATCGCCAATGCCCTGTGGGAGCTCAGCTCCTGACCGCTCCCCCGGCACACCGGCCCCTCCCCGGGGCCCCGCTCACCCGTCCTGGCCCGGCCGCCGATCCCCGGCGGCCGGGCCGCGGTGTTCCGCCGCGATACCGAACCGCCGCCGTTCGCCCGCAGCGGACGCCGCCGTGCGGAACCCCGAGACCGTACTGATCACCTGCTCCTCCTCCGGCGCCGCCTCGCGCTCCCCGATCTCCTCAAGACGTCGCAGGTCAACGGCGGACACCAGGGCGACGAGGGGTTTGCCGTGGCGGGTGACGACCACCCGCTCACCGCCGTAGACAACGCGGTTGATCAGCTCCGCCAGCTCGGCTCGGGCTTGCGTCACCGGAATCTCGTAGGCCATGCTCCCCAGTCTATGTATCGCCCACCTGGTCCGCCCTGGACCGTGGCGACAGGTGAATGTCCAGGTCAGAGGCTCTCGGGTGCTCTCGCTTACGGGAAATGCGTGAGACGCAGCGTTTTCTGGCCGCACTGAATCCCGGCGAGTCTCCGGTACGGCGGAACGCCCACCTCGACGCCCTGCACAGAGCGACGGCCGGTCGAGTGCTTGCCCGTCGACGCACCGGGGGCCGGGCGGAGATCCGCCCGGCCCCCACATCGGCGAGCCGCAGGAGGCATCGCACACCGTAGGCGGTCGGCGCTACGAGCAGGTGGTGCCGGCCGCCGGGACCTTGCCGTCCAGCAGGTAGCCGTCGACGGCCTTCTTCAGGCAGGGGTTGCCGGTGTTGTAGCCGCCGTGGCCCTCTCCCTTGAGGGTGAGCTCGATGCCCACGCCGTCACCCAGTTCCCTGGCCATGTTCCTGGCTCCCTCGTACGGGGTGGCCGGGTCGCCGGTGTTGCCGATGACGACGATGGGGGCCGAGCCCTTGGCGCCGACCTCGGTCCTGTCGGTCCTGCCGGCGACCGGCCAGTCGGTGCAGCCGACCAGCCCCCAGGCCATGGTCTCGCCGAAGACCGGTGACGCCTTGCGGAACTCCGGCATCTTCGCCTTCACGTCGTCGGTGGTGTAACGCCGGTTGTCGTCCACACAGCTGATGGCACGGTGGGCGGCCTGGGAGTTGTCGTAGTGGCCCTGCTCGTCACGGCCGCTGTAGGCGTCGGCGAGTGCCAGCAGCACGTTGCCCTGACCGCCGTGCATCGCCTCGCTCAGCGCGATCGTCAGGATGTCCCAGGTCTCCTGGTCGTAGAGCGTCGCCACGATGCCGGTGACCGCCATGTCCTGGGTGAGCTTGCGGCCGCTCTCGGTGGGCAGCGGGTGCTTGTCGAGCTTCTTCAGCAACGCGGCGAGCTTCTCGTTGCCCTCCTTCCCGCCCGTTCCGGTCGGGCAGCCGGAGCCCTGCGTGGCGCAGTCCTTCATGTAGTTGTCCAGCGCGAGCTGGAAGCCCTTCGCCTGGCCGATGGATCCGGAGACGGGGTCCTGGGTCGGGTCCACGACGGCGTCAAGTACCGAGCGGCCCACGTTCTTCGGGAAGAGGTGGGCGTAGACGCCGCCGAGCTTGGTGCCGTACGAGATGCCGAAGTAGTTCAGCTTCTTGTCGCCGAGGACCGCGCGCAGGAGGTCCATGTCACGCGCGGCGCTCACCGTGTCCACATGGGGAAGCATCTTCCCGGAGTTCCGCCGGCAGGCTTCGGCGTACTTCTTGTTGGCGGCGGTGGCGGCCTTGAGCTCGGCGTCGTCGTCCGGCGAGCCGTCGGCCGCGGACATGGCGTCGGTCTCCTTGTCGCCCAGACACGTCACCCCCGCGCTCGCCCCCACACCGCGCGGGTCGAAGCTGACCAGGTCGTAGCGCGAGCGCAGGGTGTCGTAGTCGTTGGCGAGGTCGGGGAGGGTGGTGACGCCGGAGCCACCGGGACCGCCGAAGTTGAAGACGAGCGATCCCAGGCGCCCGCCCTGCTCCTTGGCCTTGGTGCGGATCAGCGCGATGCCGATCGTCTCACCGTCCGCCTTGGCGTAGTCCAGCGGCGCCTTGAGCGTGGCGCACTCCCACTCGCCGCCCGGGGCCTTGCCGCCGCCCTGCGCGGGAGTCGGTGCCGCGCACTGCTTCCAGCTCGGCTTCTGCCCGGTCAGCGAAGCCGGCAGCGCGCTCGTCGCCGGGCCGGAAGCGGACGACGAGGGCTTCGCCGTGGCCGACGCGGTCTTCGAGGATTCGTTGCCGGAGCACCCGACGACCGTGCCGGCGGCCACTATGACGGCCGCACTCAGCGCACCGACACGTACGGCCTTGGGAGCAGCTATGGGCATGGAGCGATTCCAATCTTTCGTACCGGGTGTGAGGAAGACAGGGCGAACGGACTCCGCGAACGGCCGGGGACGGTACGGCGGGGAACGGAAAATCGGCCGCCTGTGCCAACCGGCCGACCATGTTGATCAGGGCGGGTGGCACACGCCGCTGGTGCGGGGGCCGATACCACCATCTTGGCGGCAGAGCGCGGCTCAGCGGATCGGCCTCAAGGGTCGATCAGCCGTCACCCTGCGGGAGGAGCCTCGGAACGAAAGTCGCTTCCGCCGGCGCGGGCAAGGCGGCGCTCCGCGTACGGCTCGTCGACGCAGCGTGACCGATCTATACCGTTTTGCGCATGTTTCTCGGCGGCCGGCATCGAGGGCACCGGCTGGGCCGTGACGCGGAGGACGGGGCGACGCAGCAGAAGAACCCGTACTGCCCGCTGTCCTGATGCCGGGCGGGGCCGTACGGGCAACTTTCGTCGTCGGCCGTCGCGCCCAAGGGCGAGTGCGGCGTCCGGCTGCGGCTGCTTAACGTGGCCGCGTGACAAGTGGGCGGCGTACGGACCTCAGGGCGTCGGCTCGCCAGGCACTGGTGGCGGCGCTGCGCCCGGCGCCCCGGCGGCCGACCGGTCCCGGCCGGCAAGGCGACCGTCACCTTCGCCACCGCATACGCCCTCAGCCTCCTGAGGGAGCCGTTCTCCCTCAGGATGGCCCTTACCTCGTCGTCCCGCTGTTGTTGGTCGTGATCATCGTACCTGGCCCCATCAGCCGCTACGGGTGGCAGCACCGCACGCTGACGGAGGCCCTGCGCGAGGTGACGACGTCTACGGCCGGCCCGGTCAGGAGGCGGGGAGGACGGGCGCCGACGGCCGCGCCGTCGACCGCCTCTCCGGCAACCCGCGGCCCGGCGGCGCACGGCGGAGTCGTCGACTGCCCGGCTTCGCCCTCGACGCCCCCCGGGCGCCGCCTTGCGCGAGGCTCCTACCCGCAGCCGGCCCTGATCCAGGTCGTGGTCCTCAGCCGCGACGGGCGCCCGGGACCGCTTCCTCCCGGGACGCCGCCCGCGCGATCTCGTCGGCGACCCGTTCGGTGGCTGCTCGGCTCGTCCGGCTGATGACTGTGAACGAGATGAAGTCGTGCACGAGCCCGCTCTCTCGCAGGACTCGGGTCGGTACCCCGTGCGCGAGGAGCCGGTCGGCGTACGCGAGTGCCTCGTCCCGGAGCGGATCGAACCCGGCGACGGAGACCACGGCAGGAGGCAGGCCGTCCAGGTTCCCGAGCAGGGGCGGGGCGCGGGGGTCCGTCACATCGGTCCCGGTGGGCAGGTAGTGGCCTCCGAACCACTTGATCTGCTTGGCGGTCAGGGCCGGGGAGTCGGCGAACTCGCGGCGGGAGGGCCGTTGGACCGACATGTCCACGACCGGGTACATCAGGACCTGGAGACAGGGCTGGACCTCGTGGCCGCGCAGCCGCTGGCACAGCACAGCAGCAAGGTTGCCCCCGGAGCTGTCGCCGGCGACGGCGATGCGCCGAGGAGACAGGCCCCACTGCGAGGCATGCTCGACCGCGTCATCCCAGGTGGTCAGCGCGTCGTCGTGCGCGGCGGGGAACGGATGCTCCGGAGCGTCACGGTGTCGGCGAGGACGACGGGCTTCCCGTCCACGCGCTGTTGGACTCCCCCGAGGAACCGCATGTTGAGGCCGGTCGCCGTCACGATGACATCGGCCTTCAGCCCCTTCCTGATCGACATCGAGCCGGCCAAGTCGCTGCCACCCCGCGTCCAGGGTCTCGTCGGATTCCGCTCCCAGTACCCAAAGGGGACTCCGGGACTCTGGCAGGTCGACTACAGCGAACTCGCAGATCATCTCGGGCTTCGAGGCCGGTAAGTCTTCCTTCGGCAAGCTCACTCGCAGCCGGGGCCTCGACCTGGTCCTGACGGGCACCCGTATTCCCTTCCAACCCAGCTCCCCGCCAACCTGAATCCGGGTCGAAGCCAGCCGCTGAGCCCGGCACGCTCCCGGCGGCTGTCCGGGGCGGGCCGCTGCGCTGTGCACGGTGAGCCGTTCGGGTCGCGTCCCGGTAACGCCGGGGATCATCGCCGCTCCCGTGCGGAGGGCCGACCGCAGGATGACCACATGGCTTCCCCCACGGTGCGTGATCAGGTCCGGGCTTTCCTCAAGGAGACGGGCACTTCTGTGGTGTTCGGCAATCCCGGCTCGACCGAACTGCCGTTCTTCACCGACTGGCCGGACGACGTGCGGTGGGTGATGGCGTTGCAGGAGGCGTCGGCGGTGGCCATGGCGGACGGCTATGCCCAGGCCACGGGTCGTCCGGCGCTGGTGAGCCTGCACTCGGCCGCCGGTGTGGGCAACGGCCTGTGCGCGGTGTACTCGGCCTTCCGCAACTACAGTCCGGTGGTGATCCTGGCCGGGCAGCAGGTCCGCTCGATGCAGCCGGGCGAGCCCTATCTTTTCGCGGAACGGGCCACCGAGTTCCCCCACCCGTACGTGAAGTGGGCGAGCGAACCGGCCCTCGCCGAAGACGTCCCACCGGCGCTGGCGCGCGCCTGGCATGTCGCCGCGCAGCGGCCCTCCGGCCCCGCCTTCGTGTCCGTGCCCATGGACGACTGGGACCGGTCGGCCGGGCCCAGGCGCCTGCGCGTGGTGACCGACCGGTTCGGGCCCGGCCCCGGTTCGCTGGACGGGGTCGCGGCGAAGCTGGCAGCCGCCCGGTCCCCGGTCCTGGTGATCGGACCCGAGGTGGACCGCGACGGCGCCACCGGCCTCGCCGTCACCCTGGCCGACCGTACCGGCGCCACCGTGTGGACCAGCCCGCACACCCACCGCACCGGCTTCCCCGAAACCCATCCCGGCTTCCGCGGACAGCTCGCCCCCGTCCGGAAACTGATCCGCGAGAGCCTCGACGGCGCCGACCTGGTGGTGGTCCTCGGCGCCCCGGTGTTCCTCTACCACGTGCCCAGTGACGGCCCGTGCGTGGCGGAGGGCACCGAGGTGTTCCAGCTCAGCGAGGACCCCGCTGTTCTCTCCCGCGCGGAGACCGGCACCGGCATTCGCACCACCCAGCGCGACGGACTCGCCGCCCTCCTTGCCCAGCTCCCCGGCACCGCCGGACGGCCGCAGCCCGTCCCCGCCGCACGCCCGGCCCCCGAACCGAGTACACCGATGCGCGCCGAGTACGTGCTGCATCTGCTCGGGCACGTGCTGCCCCCGGAGACGGTTCTGGTCGAAGAAGCGCCCACGGTGCGGGAGGCCCGCTGGCAGCACCTGCCCGTGCGGCGCCCCGGCGGTTACTTCAACACCGCCGGCGGCGGCCTGGGCTGGGGCCTTCCGGCCTCCGTGGGTATCGTCCTCGCCGAACCCGCACGCCCCGTGATCTGCCTCATCGGCGACGGCGCCTCCCAGTACTCCGTCCAGGCGCTGTGGACCGCCGCACAACTCGGCCTGCGGCTCATTGTCATCGTCCTCAACAACGGCGAATACGCCGCGCTGAAAGACCTCGCCGTCACCCTCGGCGCCGCCCACCAGCCTTCCTACGACCTGCCCGGCATCGACATTCCCCGCCTCGCCCAGGCCTACGGCTGCACCGGCCTGCGCGCCACCACCCCCGGCAGCGTCACCGACGCCGTACGCCAGGCGCTACAGGCCCGGACCACCACCGTCATCGACATCCCCATCGCCCCCGCCACCAGCCCCCTCTACGCCTGAGAAGACAGCCCACCGGGAACACAACGCGGAGCCGGCCGACACCCCGACGGGACGTCACAAAGCTTCCGGCAAGCGATCTACCTCGCAGGCTCGGCACACGGGCCTCGGACGGGCACCCGATGGAGGGAAGCTCGTCATCCGCACGGGCCACCAGCGCGCCGAATCCGCGGGAAAGGGGAAAAGGAAGTCGGACCGGCTCCCGCCCACGGAGGTTTGGAAGATGACCCAGAGCATCACCAGAAACGGCACCGATCAGGATGTGGACGCCGCACTGGTCTCAAGCGTCGAACAATTCCTGGCCATGGCGCGCCTGCACCGGATCGCCGACCCCGAGGAGCGCTTGGCCTTCTACGAGAAGGCCCTCCCGAAAGACATCTGCAACCTCGGCATCGCGAACAACGTACTCCTGTTCGATCTGCTGAAGAAGAACGTCTTCGACCAGGTGACGCTCACCGAGGAGGACGCCAAGTATGCCGTGCCGCCCTACGGCGCGCAGGACCTGCTCGATGTGATCACCGACTTTCTGCACTCCAGGTTCTCGGTCGGGATCGACTCGAAGTTCGACGTGTACGCGACCGCCGGAGGCTCCAGCGCCTTGGAGTGCCTGGCGTTCGGACTGATCCACGGCGGGGTACTGAAGCGCGGGGACCGGGTCATGCTGCCGGCGCCGTTCTGGCCCGGCTTTCTGTGGTGCTTCGAGCAGCGGCCCGGGCTGCAGTGCGTGCCCGTGCACCTCGACGGGGACGATCAGTTCACCTTGTCCGTCGACGCCCTGAAGCGCGCGTACGAGGCCTGCTCCGAGCCCAAGCCCAAGCTGCTGGTCCTGACCAACCCGCACAACCCGCTCGGCGTCAACTACAAGAAGCAACTGCTGGAGGACATCTGCCAGTGGGCGCTGGGCAAGCAGATGCACATCGTCTCCGACGAGATCTACTCCTACTCCCAGAGCACCGGCACGGAGGGCTTCCACAGCGTCCTCTCGACGGACGCCTACGGCACCGACCCCGACCGCATCCACCTCGTGTACGGGCTGACCAAGGACTTCGGGCTGTCCGGCTTCCGGATCGGCTTCCTCATCTCCAAGTCGAACGACGTCCGTACGGTCATGCAGGGCGACGAGACGCTGAAGTCCCTGACCTGGTTCGGCCCCCTCGACTCCCTCAAGAGCGCATACGTGCGCAAGCTGTTCACCACCACCAAAAAGGACCAGAACGGCAATGAAGTTTCGGTACTGAGCGACTTCCCGAAAACGCTCATGACGGAATACTCCAAGCGCCTGAAAGCCGCTTTCGATACGACCGCAAAGAAACTCAAGGACAACAAGATCCCGTACGTGGGCGACGGCGACAAGTCTCCCCGCAATGCCGCCCAGTTCTTCCTGATCGACCTGAAAGATTACCTCAACAAGAAGTTCCCTCCGGACCTGGTGCCGATCAACCACGAGATCGACCAGCGCGAAGCCCTCCTGGGGGCGTACCTGGTGAAGGACGCAAAGACTCTCCTCCTGCCCGGAGGGGAAATGCACTGCCCCCGCCCCGGGTACTTCCGGATGTGCTACACCGCCGACACCACCGACAATGTAGCGAAGGCCATCGACAACATCGCCGCCTCGCTCAAGAAGCTCGGCTGAGATGCCCGGGGTGGAAACCGCCGGCCAGGGCGGCGAACGAAAAGGCGGCCACCGAGGCAACCACCCTTCCGCGGTCATGAGACCTGATCAGACGGCGGTATCCGATTTCCCGGCCTTCACGGGACAGGCGTCCTTGGCCGGGTGGAAGCCGAAGGCGGCGCCGTAGAGGGAGATTTCCGCCTCCAGCGCGATGCTGATGTTCTCTTCCTTGCGGAATCCGTGGGTTTCGCCGTGGAAGCCGACGTAGGAGTGGCTGGGTGGCTCATCCCGCTGGTGCTCGGACCACCCTTTCATCATGCCGGTCAGGAACGCGTAGCACTGGGCGGGTGGGCAGATGGGGTCCTCCAGACCCTGGAGGATCACGAACGGGGCGCTGATGCGAGCGGTGTTGTTGCTCGGGGAGCGTTCCTTGTACCGGTCAGGGTGCTGGCTGACCTCCCCGACCAAGCGTTCCACGTAGTGGGACTCGAAGTCATGGGTGGTGCCCGTGGCGAAGGAGAGGAGGTCGAGCACCGGGTACATGACCGTCGCGGCTCCAAAGACCTTGTCCTCGGGCCGCTGCTCCGAGGTCAACGCGACGGCACTGGTGAAGCCGCCCGCGCTGCCGCCCCGGATCGCGAGCTGATGCGGGTGCGCCAGCTTGTCCTTGACGAGGGCTTTGGCGATGTCCTCGGTGTCGTGGATGCCGACCACGCCCCACTGTTCCCGGAGCCGGTTGCGGTATTCGCGGCCGTAGCCCGTGGAGCCTCCGTAGTCGGCCTGGGCGACGCCGATGCCCCGACTGGTGAAGTACGCCACCGTCAGGTCCAGGGTGCGGCCGGCGCGGGCGGTGGGACCTTTGTGGATGAAGATCACATACGGAGGCAGGGCCCCGGGGGGCGACGGGCTGTGGCGGGGGTTGCGCGGCGGATAGACGGTGGCATGGATCTGCCGGCCGTCCCGGTTGGTGAAGTTCAGCCCCTCCTTGGGCACGGGGAGGTAGTCGGCGATGTCGATCTCCAACTCGCCGCGTACCGACGGCTCGACGTCCCGTACGGCGTGATGGATCGAGGGCCGGAGGACGTACGCGCCGACGGCGACAAGGTCGCTTCGGGGGCGCTCGGGCTTTTCCTCCACCCCCACCACCGCGCCGTCGGGGCCGATGCCGACCACGCCGAAGGCCCGGGGATCGGCCACCCGCGCGGGCAGCGCTTGCGCCTCGGGTCCGTGGGACCGGAAGTCGTCCACCAGCGGGGCGAGTCCCCCGGAGAGGAAGAGGTCTCCCATGTGGAGGACAAACGCATCGTTGCCGAGGAAGGGGCGGGCGATGCGTACGGCGCGCGCCACCCCGAGAGGCTGCTCCTGCCGCAGATACGTGATGTCGAGGCCGAACCGGGCCCCGTCCCCCACCGCCCGCCGGATCTGGTCCGCCATGGCCCCGACGACGATGCCGGTTTCGGTGATGCCGGCGGCGGCGATGGCCCGCAGCGTGTGGAAGAGCACGGGTTCGTTGGCCACCGGCACCAGGCTCTTGGCCAAGGTGTGAGTGATCGGCCTCAGTCTGCTTCCCAGCCCGCCGGCCGGGACGAGCGCCTTCAGGGCAGCCATCGGTCCGAGGGTGGCAGGAGCAGGACGCCCACGCCAACGGGGACGGGCCCTTGACCCGTCGTCCCGCGGACGGTGCTCATCGGCCCTCCTCCCCGGTTTCGCGACCGGTCGCGCTCGTCGAACAGATACGGGAGCAGCAGTTCGGAGTCCCGGTCCACGCCGCAGGTAAGCCGCGCGAGTTCGTTTCCGCTGATGGCGAAGTCGTCGGAGTGGTCGGTGAAGCACCCAGCGAGAGTAACGTACGTCCTGTACATTTTTCACAGATGAGGGGAGTCGACATGCCGCGACCGCTTCCGACCGCCCGCCACGTCCTTCCGGAGTTCACCGAACGCACCTCCTACGGGACCCGCACCCTCGACCCGTACTCCAAGCTGCTCGGCGAGCGGATCGTTTTTCTGGGGACCCCCGTGGACGATGCCGCCGCCAACGACGTGATGGCGCAGCTCGTGCACCTCGAACACGCCGCCCCGGAGCGGGACATCTCGCTCTACATCAACTCGCCCGGCGGCTCCTTCACCGCGATGACCGCGATCTACGACACGATGCGGTACGTCTCCTGCGACATCGAGACGGTCTGCCTCGGGCAGGCCGCCTCCGCGGCCGCCGTTCTGCTGGCGGCCGGCACGCCCGGCAAGCGCCTGGCGCTGCCCGGCGCGCGGGTGCTGATCCATCAGCCGGCCCTCGACGCGCCCGTCCAGGGGACGACCAGTGAGCTGGTGATCCACGCGGAGGAACTGCTGCGCACCCGCGCCCTGTTGGAGGAGATGCTGGTGCGGCACACCGGGCAGCCCCCGGAGCGGATCGCCGCCGACATCGAACGCGACACGATCCTCGACGCCGAGGCCGCGCGGGAGTACGGGTTGGTCGACGGCCTCACCCGCTCCCGCAAGGCGTCCGCGCCGCAGGGCGGGTGGTGAGTGCGGATGCTGCCCGAGCTGCCGCCGCTGCCCGCACTGACGCGGGCCGAGGGTGAGCTGGTCGACAGCTATCTCCAGGTGCTCGACCTGCTGGGCCGGATCAACCCGGCCCGCCCGGGGCACACCTACGGCGCACTGCGCGCCGCCCAGGCACTGGTCGGCCGTGCGACCGCCCTGCGGGACGCGCTCACCCTGATGCACGACCGGCGCGAGGAGGAGCTGCACGCCGCGACGCTGGCGCGGGCACTGCGGGTGCTGGACGGGGAGCGCCGGG
>NZ_JCANQV010000148.1:0-14490 GCF_059553635.1 Candidatus Streptomyces philanthi | reverse complement strand
CTCCGTGCCGGTCCGGGACGAGGAGCCGGCCCCGGCCGAGTCCTCCTCCCTCGGTGAGGTCCCGGCGCAGCCGCCGGCCGCTCCGCAGGTTCCCCCGGCCCGTCCGTACTCGGACACCACGGCCGAGGAACTGGACGTACCCGACTTCCTGAAGTAGCCGAAGCACCACGTGATAGGGCAACAGCACCACGCGAGCGGCGCGCACTTCGCCTTCACCGACAGGTGGGGCGGGGTGAGCGCCGCTCCGTACGATGAGCTGAATCTCGGTGGCGCGGTCGGTGACGCGCGGGAGGCCGTCCACGCCAACCGCGCCCTGGCCGCCAAGGAACTCGGTCTCGCGCCGGACGCCGTGGTCTGGATGAACCAGGTGCACGGCAAGGACGTCGCGGTGGTCGACGGACCGTGGGACGCGGGCGAGGTCCCGTGCGTGGACGCGGTGGTGACGGCCCGCCGGGGCCTGGCCCTCGCGGTGCTGACCGCCGACTGCGTGCCGGTCCTCCTCGCCGACCCGGTCGCGGGCGTCGCGGGAGCGGCGCACGCCGGACGCCCGGGGCTGGTCGCCGGGGTGGTCCCGGCGGTGGTCGAGGCGATGACCGCGCTCGGGGCCGACGCCGCGCGGATCGTCGCGCACACCGGGCCCGCGGTGTGCGGACGCTGCTACGAAGTGCCCGCCGAGCTGCGCGAGTCCGTCGCGTCCGTCGCGCCGGGGGCCTGGTCCGAGACCAGCTGGGGCACCCCCTCCGTGGATGTCACCGCGGGGGTCGCGGCCCAGCTCGCCGGGGCCGGGGTGACGGCCCGTGAGCATTCCCACATCTGCACCCTCGAATCGGCGGACCACTTCTCTTATCGGCGCGAGCGCACGACCGGGCGGCTCGCGAGCTACGTATGGCTGGACGGCTGAGCTGTGACGGACCGTAGGACGCAACTGGCGGACAATCTGGCGCGGGTGGAGGAGCGGATCGCCGCGGCGTGCGCCGGCGCCGGCCGCCGGCGGGACGAGGTGAACCTGATCGTGGTCACCAAGACGTATCCCGCGAGTGATGTCCGGCTCCTCGCCGAACTGGGGGTCCGTCATGTCGCGGAGAATCGCGATCAGGACGCGGCACCCAAGGCCGCGGAATGTTCCGATCTGCCCCTGACGTGGCACTTTGTTGGTCAATTGCAGACCAATAAAGTACGGTCCGTTGCCCGCTACGCGGGAATGGTGCAGTCGGTCGACCGCGCCCGGCTCGTCACCGCCCTCTCCAAGGAAGCGGTGCGCGCGGAACGGGAGATCGGCTGCCTGGTCCAGGTGGCACTGGACGTGGAGGAAGGTGCCGAGCGGACCACCGGCGACCGCGGCGGGGTCGCGCCGGCCGGCGTGGCCGGGCTCGCCGACGCGATCGCGTCGGCCCAAGGGCTGCGCCTGGACGGTGTGATGACGGTCGCGCCGTTGACGGGTCCGTACGCCGGGCGCCAACGCGCCGCCTTCGAACGGCTGATGGAAATCTCGTCCGACCTGCGCGCCGCACATCCTGCTGCCACCATGGTGTCCGCGGGGATGAGCGCGGACCTGGAGGACGCGGTGGCCGCCGGGGCGACACATGTGCGCATCGGCACCGCGGTACTCGGAGTCCGTCCGCGCCTCGGGTAACGTCGCCAAGAAGTCGGACCACAGCACAAAATATGGTCATTCCCGCAACAAGCGGGCAGACCGAGTGGATTCACGGCCCCCGGTGACGGAGCCGATCCACCACAGAGCGGAGGACGCAGAGAATGGCCGGCGCGATGCGCAAGATGGCGGTCTACCTCGGCCTCGTGGAGGACGATGGGTACGACGGCCGGGGCTTCGACCCCGACGACGAGTTCGAGCCCGAGCTTGACCGGGAACCGGAGCGAGGACGGCACCAACAGCACCAAGTGCAGCCGGAGACACGCCCGGAACGGGAGGAACCGGTCAGATCCGTGCAGCCTCCCGCGCAGCGCGAGCCCGCTCCGCTCCCGGCGGAAAGCGGACGACCCGCCCGAATCGCCCCCGTGGCATCCATCACACCCGACCGTCCGAACCTGGAGAAGAACGCACCGGTGATCATGCCCAAGGCCGTGTCCGAGCGGGAGCCCTACCGCATCACCACGCTTCACCCCCGGACCTACAACGAAGCCCGTACCATCGGGGAACACTTCCGTGAGGGCACTCCGGTGATCATGAATCTCACGGAGATGGACGACATCGACGCGAAGCGACTTGTCGACTTTGCGGCGGGTCTTGTCTTCGGTCTGCACGGCAGCATCGAGCGGGTGACGCAGAAGGTTTTCCTGTTGTCTCCTGCTAACGTCGATGTCACGGCGGAGGACAAGGCCCGTATCGCAGAGGGTGGGTTCTTCAACCAAAGCTGAGACGCAACACCGGGCACACCAACGCCGCGAGGGTCGGCACAACGCAAGGGGAGAGGGACGGCGCGAGATGAGTGTCGCTGGTCAAGTGATCTATATCGCGCTGTACTGCTTCTTGTTCGTGCTGATCTTCCGGCTGGTGATGGACTACGTGTTCCAGTTCGCCCGTTCATGGCAACCCGGCAAGGCGATGGTGGTCATTCTGGAGGCCGCCTACACTGTCACCGATCCGCCACTCAAGCTTCTGCGGCGGCTCATCCCGCCGCTGCGTCTCGGGGGCGTGGCGCTCGACCTGTCCTTCTTCGTATTGATGATCATCGTGTACATCCTGATCACCGTCGTGAGGTCGGTGTTGTTGGTGTGAACGATACGGTCTTGCCGATTGCCGACGACTACGTTGAGGTGAAGTAGAGATGCCGTTGACCCCCGAGGACGTGCGGAACAAGCAGTTCACGACCGTCCGCCTCCGAGAAGGCTATGACGAGGACGAGGTCGATGCCTTCCTCGATGAGGTCGAAGCCGAACTGACCCGTCTCCTGCGGGAGAACGAGGACCTGCGCGCCAAGCTGGCCGCCGCGACGCGGGCCGCCGCGCAGAACCAGCAGCAGGGCATGCGCAAGGGACCCGACCAGCAGCAGGAGCAGCAGCAGCGTCCGGGGGCCCCGGTGCCCGCCGCCATATCGGGTCCGCAGCCGGTGCCGCCGCAGCAGCAGGGGATGCCTGGTCCTCCCCAACTGCCCGGTGGAGCACCCCAGCTGCCGGCCGGTCCCAACGCCCACGCCCCCCAGGGCCCGCACGGCCCCGGTCCGATGGGGCAGGGCGGCCCCATGGGCGGCCCCCTCGGCGGCCCCGGCGGACCGCAGCAGATGCCGCCTCAGCCGCCGCAGCAGGGCGGCCCCGGCGGTGACAGCGCCGCACGCGTGCTGTCGCTGGCACAGCAGACCGCAGACCAGGCGATCGCGGAGGCCCGTTCCGAGGCCAACAAGATCGTCGGCGAGGCGCGCAGCCGTGCCGAGGGCCTGGAGCGGGACGCCCGCGCCAAGGCCGACGCGCTGGAGCGGGACGCGCAGGAGAAGCACCGCGTCGCGATGGGCTCCCTGGAGTCCGCCCGCGCCACGCTGGAGCGCAAGGTCGAGGACCTGCGCGGCTTCGAGCGCGAGTACCGCACGCGTCTGAAGTCGTACCTGGAGAGCCAGCTGCGCCAGCTGGAGAACCAGGCCGAGGACTCGCTGGCCCCCCAGCGGACCCCGGCGACCGCCTCGCTGCCGCCGTCCCCGTCGATGGCCTCGGCGGGCGCGGGCACCATGGGCGGCAACCACTCCATGGGTGGGAACCAGCCGATGGGCGGCGGCCACGGTTCGTCCGGCGGCCCGTCGTACGGCGGTCAGCAGCAGATGTCGCCGGCGATGACCCAGCCGATGGCTCCGGTGCGGCCGCAGGGCCCGCAGCCGATGGGGCAGGCGCCGTCGCCGATGCGCGGCTTCCTCATCGACGAGGACGACAACTAGGCGCCGCGCGCAGCGCGCGGACGTCGGCAATCAGGGCCGGGCCCCGAGGGAACTCCCCTCGGGGCCCGGCCCTTTGACGTGACGACGCGTCCCCGGTAAGGGTGAGGGTCCTGAGATGGAGGACAGGGCGCGGGGTCACCGGTACGAGTGGCGGGAAACAGCCCCTCCGGAAACGCCGACGGCCCCCGGCGCGCACGCCGGGGGCCGTCGGACGGGAAGCCGTTACCCCGTCACACCTTGCGGAGACGGAACGTCAGCGACAGGGACTCGTCGGTGAACGGCTCGCCGAAGCCGTCCGCCGCCCCCTCCGCGTCCTGCTCCGCGGTGAACGCGGTGGCCAGCACCTCGTCGGCGATCAGCGCGGCGTGGTCGCCCAGCGCCGTACGGACGTCCGCGTCGGACGACTCCCAGCGCAGCGCGATCCGGTCGGCGACATCGAGACCGCTGTTCTTGCGCGCCTCCTGGATCAGCCGGATCGCGTCACGGGCCAGGCCCGCACGCCGCAGCTCCGGGGTGATCTCCAGGTCGAGCGCGACCGTGGCACCGGAGTCGGAGGCCACCGACCAGCCCTCGCGCGGGGTCTCGGTGATGATGACCTCGTCCGGGGCGAGGGTGACCGTCTCGCCGTCGACCTCGACCGTGGCCGTGCCGGAGCGCAGCGCCAGCGACAGGGCCGCGGCGTCCGCGCCGGCGATGGCCTTGGCGACCGCCTGGACGCCCTTGCCGAACCGCTTGCCCAGCGCCCGGAAGTTGGCCTTCGCCGTGGTGTCGACGAGGGAACCGCCCACCTCGGAGAGCGACTCCAGCGAGCTGACGTTCAGCTCCTCGGCGATCTGGGCGCGCAGGTCCTCGGAGAGGTCACCGAAACCGGTGGCGCCGACCAGGGCACGGGACAGCGGCTGACGCGTCTTCACACCGGACTCGGCGCGGGTGGCCCGGCCCAGCTCGACCAGCCGGCGCACCAGCCGCATCCGCTCGGAGAGCGCCGGGTCGACCAGCTCGCGGTCGGCGGCCGGCCAGGTGGCCAGGTGCACCGACTCCGGGGCGTCCGGGGTGACCGGGACGACCAGGTCCTGCCAGACCCGCTCGGTGATGAACGGGACGAGCGGGGCCATCAGCCGGGTCACCGTCTCGACGACCTCGTGCAGGGTGCGCAGCGCCGCCGCGTCGCCCTGCCAGAAACGCCGGCGCGAGCGCCGTACGTACCAGTTGGACAGGTCGTCGACGAAGGCGGACAGCAGCTTGCCGGCGCGCTGGGTGTCGTACGACTCCAGGGACTCGGTGACGTCGGCGACCAGGCCGTTCAGCTCGCCGAGCAGCCAGCGGTCCAGCAGCGGGCGGTCGGCCGGCGCCGGGTCGGCGGCGGACGGCGCCCAGTCGGAGGTCCGGGCGTACAGCGCCTGGAAGGCGACGGTGTTCCAGTAGGTCAGCAGCGTCTTGCGGACGACCTCCTGGATCGTGCCGTGGCCGACCCGGCGGGCGGACCACGGGGAGCCGCCGGCCGCCATGAACCAGCGGACCGCGTCGGCGCCGTGCTGGTCCATCAGCGGGATCGGCTGGAGGATGTTGCCCAGGTGCTTGGACATCTTCCGGCCGTCCTCGGCGAGGATGTGGCCCAGGCAGACGACGTTCTCGTACGACGACTTGTCGAAGACGAGGGTGCCGATGGCCATCAGCGTGTAGAACCAGCCACGGGTCTGGTCGATGGCCTCCGAGATGAACTGCGCCGGGTAGCGCTTCTCGAACAGCTCCTTGTTGCGGTACGGGTAGCCCCACTGCGCGAACGGCATCGAGCCCGAGTCGTACCAGGCGTCGATGACCTCCGGGACGCGGGTGGCGGTGCCCGCGCAGGTCGGGCAGGCGAAGGTGACCTCGTCGATGAACGGGCGGTGCGGGTCGAGGCCCGACTGGTCGGTGCCGGTCAGCTCGGTCAGCTCGGTGAGCGAGCCGACGCAGGTGAGGTGGCCCTCCTCGCAGCGCCAGATGGGCAGCGGGGTGCCCCAGTAGCGGTTGCGGGACAGCGCCCAGTCGATGTTGTTGTTCAGCCAGTCGCCGAACCGGCCGTGCTTGACCGAGTCCGGGTACCAGTTGGTGTTCTCGTTCTCCCGCAGCAGGGCGTCCTTGACCGCGGTGGTGCGGATGTACCAGGACGGCTGGGCGTAGTAGAGCAGCGCGGTGTGGCAGCGCCAGCAGTGCGGGTAGCTGTGCTCGTAGGCCAGGTGGCGGAAGAGGAGCCCGCGGGCGTCGAGGTCGGCGACCAGCGCCTCGTCGGCCTTCTTGAAGAACTGCCCGCCGACCAGCGGCAGGTCCTCCTCGAAGGTGCCGTCCGGCCGCACCGGGTTGACGACGGTCAGACCGTACGCCTTGCAGACCTTGAGGTCGTCCTCACCGAAGGCGGGGGCCTGGTGGACCAGACCCGTACCGTCGTCGGTGGTGACGTACTCGGCGTTGACGACGAAGTGGGCGCCCTCCAGCTCGACGAGGTCGAAGGGGCGGCGGTAGGTCCAGCGCTCCATCTCCCGGCCGGTGAAGGTCCGGCCGGTGGCCGTCCAGCCCTCGCCCAGCGCCTTCTCCAGCAGCGGCTCGGCGACGACGAGCCGCTCCGTGCCGTCGGTGGCGACGACATAGGTGACGTCGGGGTGCGCGGCGACGGCGGTGTTGGAGACCAGGGTCCAGGGGGTGGTCGTCCAGACGAGCAGCGCGGCCTCGCCGGCCAGCGGGCCGGAGGTCAGCGGGAGCCGGACGAAGACGGAGGGGTCGACGACCGTCTCGTAGCCCTGCGCCAGCTCGTGGTCGGACAGGCCGGTGCCGCAGCGGGGGCACCAGGGGGCGACGCGGTGGTCCTGGACCAGCAGGCCCTTGGAGAAGATCTCCTTCAGCGACCACCACACCGACTCGATGTAGTCGGGGTCCATCGTGCGGTAGGGGGCGTCCAGGTCGGTCCAGTAGCCCATCCGCGTGGTCAGCTCGGCGAAGGCGTCGGTGTGGCGGGTCACCGACTCGCGGCACTTGGCGTTGAACTCGGCGATGCCGTACGCCTCGATGTCCTTCTTGCCGCTGAAGCCCAGCTCCTTCTCCACGGCCAGCTCGACCGGGAGGCCGTGGCAGTCCCAGCCGGCCTTGCGGTCGACGTGGTAGCCCTGCATCGTGCGGAAGCGGGGGAAGACGTCCTTGAAGACCCGTGCCTCGATGTGGTGGGCGCCGGGCATGCCGTTGGCGGTCGGCGGTCCCTCGTAGAAGACCCACTCGGGCCGGCCCTCGGACTGCTGGAGGGTACGGGCGAAGATCTTCTGCTCGCGCCAGAAGTCGAGCACGGCGTGCTCCAGCGCGGGCAGGTCGACCTGGGCGGGTACCTGTCGGTACCGGGGCTGCGGACTCATCGGGTTCCTCCGGCGGACACCTGCTGCTTCTCCGTCCGGAGGGACGAGAGCTGCTGCTCCCGCGGTACCACCCTCCTTGGCGGCGCCGTGGCACCGCCCCCTCATTGGGGTCGCGCTGCCGGTTCTACTCGCCCGCCGTCCCACGGGGGCTTTCTTCCGGCGGCTCCGGGCTGATCTTCACATCGGGCACGCCCTCCGGGCTCGCACCGTCCCCGGATCGCTGATGGCTGCGTTCGACGCTACTCGTCCCATCGACGCCTTTCGCTGCGCCCAGTGTACGGGGCACCGACGGCAGCGGCCGAACGGAATTCCCCCGGGGACGGGGGACCCGAACGGGGCGGCCCGCGGCGGGGCGGAGCGGGCGTACGGGCGGTGCGTCCCGTTGCCGCGTGCCGTGTAGCGATTTATCGTTCCCGACACGATTTGCGAACAAGATCACATATGTAAGGGGTCGCGGCCATGGTGACGAAGAAGACCGCCGCGCGGAAGAGCACGACGCCGGACGCGGCGGAAGCGGAGCAGCCCGCCGCGAAGAAGGCCGCGAAGAAGACCGCCGCCGGCGCGGCGAAGAAGGCCACGGCGAAGGCCACGACGAAGAAGGCCCCGGTGAAGCGTGCCGCGAAGAAGACGGCGGCGGCCGCGACGAAGGGGACGGGCGTCCCGCTGGCCGCGGCCCCCGAGGAGCTGGCCGTCCGCCCGGGGGAGGACCCCTGGACGTCCGAGGAGGTCGCGGAGGCGCGCCGGGTCCTGCTGGCGGAGGTGGCGCGGCTGCGCACCGAGATCGCCGCGTCCGAGGACGCCATCGCGGGGCTGATGCGCGACTCCGGCGACGGCGCGGGGGACGACGAGGCCGACACCGGCAGCAAGAACATCACCCGGGAGCACGAACTGGCGCTCGCCTCCAACGCCCGCGAGATGCTGCACCAGACCGAACGGGCGCTGGGCCGCCTGGACGCGGGCACCTACGGGCTCTGCGAGAACTGCGGCAAACCGATCGGAAAGGCACGGATGCAGGCGTTCCCCCGGGCCACGCTGTGCGTGGAGTGCAAGCAGAAGCAGGAGAGGCGCTGACGGGCCCGCGGGGCGGGTGACCCGTACCCGCACCGGCCGTGAGGGTGTGTCGTACCCTCGTGCTCAGCCAGGCGCGGCCTGGCCGCGGAAACGACGGGCTGAGGGACGCACACGTGGCAGAGGCGGAAGGCATCACCGGTACGCCGGACCCCGGGAAGCCGGGCTCCGGGGCGGCACCCGCGGAGGGGACCGAGGGGGGACGGCCGGCGGAGCCGGGGGAGGGCACGGCGCGCGGCAAGCGGCGGATCGGCGCCCTGCTCGTGGTGGCGGCCATCGTCTACCTGCTGGACCTGGGCAGCAAGCTCCTGGTCGTGGCGAAGCTGGAGAACCACGCGCCGATCGAGGTCGTCGGGAGCCTGCTCCGGCTCACCGTGATCCGCAACCGCGGCGCCGCCTTCGGCATCGGCGAGGCCCTGACGATCTTCCTCACCCTGATCGCGGCCGCGGTCATCGTGGTGATCGCCCGGATCGCCCGCAAGCTCTACAGCCTGCCGTGGGGCATCGCCCTGGGGCTGCTGCTCGGCGGTGCCTTCGGCAACCTCACCGACCGGATCTTCCGTTCGCCGGGCGTCTTCGAGGGCGCGGTGGTGGACTTCATCGCGCCGGCCCACTTCGCGGTGTTCAACCTGGCCGACTCGGCGATCGTCTGCGGCGGCGTCCTCATCGTGATCCTCTCCTTCCGGGGACTCGACCCGGACGGCACCGTCCACAAGGACTGACGGGCGCGGGGCGCGGGGCACCACGGCCGGACTGCCATACTCGTGGGGTGAGCACGCTTCCCGAGATCCGCACCCTGCCCGTACCGGACGGCCTGGAGGGCGAGCGCGTCGACGCCGCGCTCGCCCGGATGTTCGGCTTCTCACGGACGAAGGCGGCCGAACTCGCGGCGGCCGGCAAGGTCCGGGTCGACGGCGCCGAGGTGATGAAGTCCGAGCGGGTGCACGGCGGTGCCTGGCTGGAGGTCGAGATGCCGCCGGCCGCCGCGCCGGTCGAGATCATCGCCGAGCCCGTCGAGGGCATGGAGATCGTGCACGACGACGACGACGTCGTGGTGATCGTCAAGCCCGTCGGGGTGGCCGCCCACCCGAGCCCCGGCTGGACGGGGACCACCGTCATCGGCGGTCTGGCCGCGGCCGGCTACCGCATCTCCACCTCCGGTGCCGCCGAGCGGCAGGGCATCGTGCACCGCCTCGACGTCGGCACCTCGGGCCTGATGGTCGTCGCCAAGTCCGAGCGTGCCTACACCCTGCTCAAGCAGCAGTTCCGCGAGCGGACCGTCGACAAGCGCTACCACGCGCTGGTCCAGGGGCACCCGGACCCGATGAGCGGCACCATCGACGCCCCCATCGGCCGGCACCCCCAGCACGACTACAAGTGGGCGGTGACCGCCGAGGGCAAGCCGTCGGTCACCCACTACGACCTGATCGAGGCGTACCGGGCGGCGAGCCTGCTCGACATCAAGCTGGAGACCGGCCGCACCCACCAGATCCGGGTGCACATGTCGGCGCACCGCCACCCCTGTGTCGGTGACCTGACCTACGGCGCCGACCCGACGCTGGCCAAGCGGCTCGGGGTGACCCGGCAGTGGCTGCACGCCGTGCGGCTGGGCTTCTCGCACCCGTCCGACGGCGGCTGGGTCGAGTTCGAGAGCGCCTACCCCGACGACCTCCAGCACGCGCTGGACACGGTGCGGGACGAGAGCTACTGACGGTGGTGCGGTCCGTCCCCGGAGCCCGGCGGACGGACCGCGTTCCTCCGATTGTTCGACGGTCATGGCACGCTTAAGGCGGAAAATGATCGATTCGGACTCCGGAGCGTTACCACCGTGGACCAGTTGGCCCTGTTGTTCGTCCTACTCCTGGGGGCCGTGGTCATGGTCCCGGTCGGGGACCGGCTGGGGCTTCCCTCGCCGGTCCTGATGACCCTCGCGGGTGCCGTCCTCGCCCTGCTGCCCTTCGTCCCCAACGTCGACATCCCACCGGAGTTCATCCTCCCGCTGGTGCTGCCGCCCCTGCTCTACGCGGCGGTGCAGCGCACCTCCTGGCGGCAGTTCACCGCCAACATCCGGCCGATCTTCCTGCTCGCGGTCGCCCTGGTCTTCGCCACCACGGCGGCCGTCGCGGCGGTCGCCCAGGCCGTGGTCCCCGGCATGCCGCTGGCCGCCGCCGTGGTGCTCGGCGCGCTGGTCGCCCCGCCCGACCCGGTCGCCGCCACCGCCGTCGCCGGCAAGCTCGGACTGCCCCGCCGCATGGTCTCCATCCTGGAGGGCGAGGGCCTGTTCAACGACGTCACCGCGATCGTCCTCTACCACGTCGCCCTGGCCGCGGCCCTCAGCGGCACCTTCTCCGCCCCCGCGGCGGTCGGCTCCCTGTTCCTGTCGGCCGTGGTCGCCGTCGCCGTCGGTCTGGTCCTCGGCTGGGTCGCCAACAAGCTGATGAACGTGCTGGGCGACCCCACCCTCCAGATCGGCCTGACGCTGCTGGTGCCGTTCGTCGCCTACGTCCTCGCCGAGGAGTTCCAGGGCTCCGGCGTGCTCGCCGTGCTGACCACCGCGCTCTTCCTCGCGGAGTACGCGGTCGACGCCGACGACGTGATGGGCCGGCTCGCCGGCTACACCTTCTGGGAGATCGTCGACACCCTCGTCACCGGCGTCGCCTTCGGCCTCATCGGCCTGGAGCTGCACAACATCTTCGGCGCCGCCTCCGCGCGCTGGACCGAGCTGCTGGGCGGGGCCGCCGCCGTGGTCGCCGTCGTCGTCGCCGTCCGGCTGCTGTGGCTGCTGCCCGCCGCCTGGCTGGCCAAGCGGATGCACAAGCGCAGCGACATCGACGAGGACATCCCGATGACCTGGCGCGAGACCGTGATCATGTGGTGGTCGGGGATGCGCGGGGTGGCCTCCGTGGCGCTGGCGCTGGCCATCCCGCTCACCGTCGACGACGGCGGGGCCTTCCCCGCCCGCGACGAGATCCTCTTCATCGCGTTCGCGGTGGTGCTCACCACCCTCCTCGTCCAGGGCCTGACCCTGCCGTGGCTGGTGCGCCGGCTGCGGGTGAAGGCCGACAGCGAGGCCGAGGAGGCGCAGGAGCGGGAGCTGGCGCTGCGGGTCATCAAAGCCGGAAAAGGCCGGCTGAAGGAGATCATGGCGGTCGAGGAGCTGCCCGACGAGATCAGCGAGCAGCTCGCCCGCCGCGCCTTCGACATCGGCGCCAGGATCGCCCCGGACATCGTCGACGACGAGCGCCGCGAGCACTTCGACAAGCGCATCGCCCGGATGAAGAAGGTGCAGCGCATCCAGGGCGAGCTGCTGTCCGCCGCCCGCCACGAGGTGCTGGCCGCGCGCAGCGAACCGGGAGTGGACCCGGAGATCGTCGACCGGGTACTGCGCCAGCTCGACATGCGCAGCCTGCGCGGCACGCCCTGACCCTCGGGTCCGTCGTCACACCCCCGCCTGCCTCCGGGCGGACGACGGTGGTATGACGCCGGGGACGTACGCCACCGGCGCCGGGCGGGGGTGCGGGCACTGCCGACGGCAGCTGGCACGATGGGGGCAGTGCGATCCAACGACAGGGAAGTGATCTCAGTGCCGGCCACCAGCGAGCCCGTGACCTCGACGATTGTGCTGTTCCACTCGGTGTACGGGCCGCGTCCGGCGGTGCGCGCCGCGGCGGACCGGCTGCGGGCGGCGGGACACGAGGTGATCGTTCCCGACCTGTACGGCGGACGCACCGCGGACACCACCACCGACGGCCTGGCGATCAAGGAGGAGATCGGCAAGGAGGAGCTGCTGCGCAGGGCCGTGGCGGCCGTCGCGCCGTACTCGGACCGCGGACTGGTCTATGCCGGTTTCTCCTTCGGCGGCGCGGTGGCGCAGAACCTCGCGCTCGCCGACGAGAAGGCGCGCGGCCTGCTGTTGTTCCACGGCACCTCCGACATCGCCGACGACGCCGCCACCGACGAGCTGCCGGTGCAGCTGCACGTCGCCGACCCCGACCCGTTCGAGCCGCACGACTGGCTCACCGCCTGGTACCTGCGGATGCGGCGGGCCGGCGCGGACGTCGAGGTCTTCCGCTACCCCGGCGCCGGCCATCTCTTCACCGACCCGGACCTGCCCGACCACGACGCCGAGGCGGCGGAACGCGCCTGGAACGTGGCACTGGACTTCGTCGCGGGACTGTAGCCGCGACCGGCGTCCGCACGCCCGGAAACCACGACCGCCGGGTCCGGCCGCGGCCGGACCCGGCGGAACCGGGGGAGCGGGCGCCTACTTCTTCAGCGCCTTGTCGACCATCGAGTTGAACTCGGGCAGCGTCGACGGCGCGACGACGCCCCGCTCACCCTGGTTGCCGATGGCGGTGCCGTTCAGCTGCACCGTCGGGGTGGAGGTGACGTCCTTGAACGAGTTGAACGAGTCGGACATCTCCAGCGCCCACCGGTCGTACGTACCGTCCTTGACCGCCTTCTGGAAGGCGGCGTTGCCCTTGAGCGCCGGAACGGTGTCCGCCACCTTGATCAGGTAGCTGTCGTCGGCGAACTTGTCCGGGCCGGTCTCCTCGGGGTGGAACTCCTTGGAGAACAGCGCCTCCTTGTACTTCAAGAACGCGTCCGGGCCGACGTTCAGCGCGGCGCCCAGCGCGCTGAGCGCGTTCTTGGAACCGGTGCCCTTGAGCGCGTTGTCCAGGAACGTGCCGAGGTGGAAGGTCGCCTTGTACTTGCCGTCCTTGATGTCCTTCTGGATCTGCTCGCCCATCGCCTGCTCGAAGCCGGAGCAGGCGGGGCAGCGGGCGTCCTCGAAGAGCGCCAGGGTGTTCTTGGCGTCCTTCTTGCCGATCTCCACGGTCGTGCCCTTGTCGCCCGAGGTGTTGGCGGGCTTGACGAGCTTGGCCTTGGCGGCCTTCGCCCAGGCGCCGCCCGCGTCCGTGCCGGAGGCGTCGTCGCCGCCCGCGTTGGCGACCGCCACGCCGATGCCGCCGGCGAGCGCCAGCACCGCGACGATCGCGCCGCCGACGGTCAGCTGCCGCCGCATGCGGTCCTTCTTCGCCTGCCGCTCGCGCTCGGCGCGCAGCCGCTCGCGGGCTGCCTGCTTGTTGGCCTGGCTGTTGCGGTTGCTCATGGTGTCCTGCTCCGTGAAGTCCGTGCAGCCGCCCGCCCGCCGGGACACGGGGGCGGTCCCGGGGCGGGGCTGCGGGGGTGGGTGCTGCGCGTGCTGGGGTAGCCGTACCCGCCCCTGAGGGGGCGGTACGCGGAGGCCGCCGGCCCGGAGGGCGTCAGACGGCAGGTGCGCGCGGCGGCCCGCGGCGGACGACGCAGTGCACGAGCAGCGGCACGCCCCGGACGGGCGGCCCGCCACGCGGGACGGAACGGAAGGGCCGCAGCGTCGCGGACACCCCGCCGACGACCGCCACCGCGATCAGCAGCGGCCGGAACGCGAAGGCGGCGACGGCTCCCAGCAGCTGGGCCAGGGCCGCCTCGCCGCGGCGCAGCCAGGCGGCGGCCAGCAGCCCGACGAGCAGGTGCGCGGCGAGCAGCAGCACCCAGGTGACCTGGGGCGGGTGGTGGCCCGTCGCGAACGGGACCAGGGGGGAGCCGACGTCCCCGCCGCCGCAGAGCAGGTTCACGCCCAGGGAGCGCAGCGGGCCGGCCACCGGGCCGCCCGCCTGCCCGTAGCAGGTGTGCTGGCCGATGCTGAAGACCGTGTCGGCGGCCAGCTCCAGCGGGACCAGCAGGGCCGCGATCCGCCGGAACCCGCGCTCGCTTCCGGCCAGCGCGTACGCGACGGCGAACACGGCGGCCGACAGGGCGGCGACGGTGGTGAGCGGCAGCGGCATCCGGGACAGCAGCACGTGCGACGTCGCGGACAGCGTCACGCACAGCGCCGTGAAAAGCGCCGCGCGCAAGGCCCGCAGAGGTGCCGCCGAGAGGTCCATGGGAAGCGAGTGTGCCATGGTCCGTGGTAAGCCGCGCCTAAGAGGGCGGAGAAAGACTCTCGGGCCCCGCCCCTCCCTCCTGACGATCATGGCGTGATCCGGCCCCTCGGCCCCGTCACGCGCCCGGGACGCGGTCCTCGCGCAGCAGGTCGACGAAGATCCGGTGGTCGGCGCGGGCACGCGCCCCGAGGGCGTGCGCGCGGTCCGCCAGCAGCTCGGCGAAACCGTCCTCGT
>NZ_JCANQV010000147.1:0-14604 GCF_059553635.1 Candidatus Streptomyces philanthi | reverse complement strand
CGCGCAGGCGGAGAGAAAGGACCAGGCGCCACCGCCTAGTGCTGTGACGCATAGGTTCGCGGGGTCGGTAGTTGGAGCGGTTGGATGGGCGGTGACGTTCATTCCGACCGTTGGAGGTGTGGTGGCCGAGCCTGTGCGGGTGCGCAGACTGACCGACGAGGAAGGGGCAGAAGCTGCAGCACCCTGGCCGCACTGAAGTCGATCCGCTCCGCCCGGCCCGACGGCGCCCCGATCTGCGCTGGCGCAACGCCACCGTCCGCCACCCCGACGTCCTGGCCGCTCAACGCCGAAAACGAGCCCGCATCCGCAACGAGAAGGGCATTCGCTGGGGCGGACGCCCGCTCGTCGGCGCGGCCTGACAGCACTTCGCGCCCATCGCCTCCGACCCAGCGAAGGATCCAGAGGACACTCGTGAGCATCCTTACGACGCATCGCGCTTTGCTGAGCCGTCTGCTGCCCGACGACACACCGGACGACCTTGCGGTACGTCAGGGGCAATTCCACACCGTGGTCATCGGCTCGGACCGCGTCGTGTGCCTGCCTCGCACCCGGGCAGCGGCCGCCCGGTTGACCGAGCGTGCGGCCGCACTGCACGCACTCGCCGGCCTCGACTTCGGTTTCCGTACACCTGAGCCGCTGTTCCAGGGCGGCGCCCACGGCACCGACGAGGTGCCGTTCCTCGTGCTCAGCCGCATTCCCGGGGAACCGCTGGAGAACGACGCCCTCGACGATGCCCAGGTGGTCGACACCGTGGCGGCGCAGTACGCCACGCTGCTGTCCGGTCTGGCCCGTGCCGGCACCGACGAGACGGTACGAGCAGTTCTTCCTCGGGCAGCAGAAGGCCGGTGGCGGCGGTTCGCGGAGAACGTGCGCGCGGAGCTTTTCCCGCTCATGTCCGACAGCGGACGCCTACGGGCCGAGCGGGAACTCGCGGCACTCGACAGCCTTCCCCACGACACCCGGGCAGTGGTGCATGGCGACCTTGGCGCCGAAAACGTCCTGTGGGAATGGACGCACGGCCTGCCGCGCCTCTCCGGAGTACTCGACTGGGACGATGTCACGCTCGGCGACCCGGCAGAGGACCTCGCAGCCATCGGCGCCAGCTACGGGCCTGAGCTCCTGGAGCGGGTACTCGCCCTGGGCGGCTGGTCACACCACGGACTCCTCACCCGCATCGCCGCGATCCGCGGCACATTCGCCCTGCAACAAGCCCTCTACGCCATCCGCGACGGCGACGAAGAAGAACTCGCGGACGGCCTGGCCGGCTACCGCTGAGGCAACACCGGCACATCCGCTTCAACGAGCACTTCACATCAACAGCAACCCGGCGAACCTATGCGGTCACAGCACTAGCTGTATTGCCCCGGGAGGTTGTGGGCGGGTGATGCAGGTCTCGGCTGAGGGATCTTGAACGGGTAAGGGCCTTCCGGGGTCGGTGTGGATTGCGACATCTGCACCGACCAGCAGGAAGGTCCTCGTGCCCCACCGTAGTGCACCCCTGACCGAGACCGGACGCCTGCGCCTGGCCCGCTGTGTCGTCGAGGACGGCTGGCCGCTGCGGCCGGGCCGCCGAACGTTTCCAGGTCTCACCCACCACCGCCCAGCGGTGGGCCGGCCGGTACCGGCTCCATGGCGAGGCCGGGATGGCCGACCGCTCCAGCCGCCCGCACCACAGCCCCCGCCGGACACCGCCCCGCACCGGGCAGCAGACCATCAAGGCCCGCCTGACGCGCCGGTGGGGCCCGGCCCGCATCACCCATCTCCTGGGCCTGGTGCCCTCGACCGTCCACCGCGTCCTCACCCGGTCCGGCCTGGCACGCCTCGCCCACCTGGACCGCGCCACCGCCCGTACGCCGCTACGAACGCGCCCGGCCCGGCGAACTCGTCCACGTCGACATCAAGAAACTCGGCAACATCTCCGACGGCGGCGGCCACAAGCCCCTCGGCCGCCAAGCAGGCCGCAAGAACCGCTCCGGGGAAGGCTACAGCTACATCCACACCGCCGTCGACGACCACTCCCGCCTCGCCTACAGCGAAATCCACGCCGACGAGAAGAAGAAAACCGCCACCGCCTTCTGGACCCGCGCCCAGACCTACTTCACCTCGTGCGGCATCACCGTCGAACGCGTCCTGACCGACAACGGCGCCTGCTACAAATCCCACACCTGGCGCGACACCCTGGCAGCAGCCGGGATCACCCACAAACGCAACCGGCCCTACCGCCCTCAGACCAACGCCAAGGCCGAACGCCTCAACCGCACCCTGCAAACAGAATGGGCCTACCACCAGGTCTTCACCAGCAACACCGCACGCTCCCACGCACTGGCACCATGGCTGACCTTCTACAACACTCGACGCAGACGCACCGCGCTCGGCGGCCACCCCCCGATCACCCGACTGTCACCAACGTCATGGCCGAATACACCTAGGCGTACCGAGCAACCCGGTGGGGCCTGTCAGATCGTGGTCGGCAGCGCGTTTTCCAGGAGGGTCTCCGCCGCTGTCCGCGCGTGCCGGCCGTAGTTCGGCTCGCCCAGAACCATGGCGCGGCTGGCGGCGCCGTCCGCGAGGGTCACGAGTTGCTCGGCGAGGACGGCGGGCTCGCGGCAGCCCAGTTCCGCTACCAGGTCGGTCACCAGCCGCACCATCAGCAGTTTCTGTTCGCGGGCGTAGGAGTGGACCGCGTTCTGGGGGTCGGGGAACTCCGCGGCGGCGTCGATGAACGGGCATCCGCGCACGGGATCCGTGCCGGTCGGGGGTGGGTCGAACAGTGCGAGGATTCGCTCCTTGGCGGGGATGTCCTCGCGTGCCAGCACGCCCTCCAGGCTCCGTCCCGTCGAGGAGAGGTCCTTGAGATGGGCGAGGACCAGCTCGTCTTTGGTCCTGAAGTGCGCGTAGAGGGTGCGCTTGGACACCGGCGCCCGCTCTGCGATCTGCTCCATGCCGGTCGCATTGATCCCCTGGCCCGCGAACAGTCCGGCCGCGGCGGCCAGGATGCGCTCCCGCCCTCCGCGCCCCGGCCGTCGAGACGCCGTCGTCACCGTGGTCATGACGTAAGTATACGTTCTTGTTTACTTCAGAGGGGTGGCTGACTATAGTGCCACTTCAAGTAAACGATTGCGTTTACTCAGGTGATCCTGAGGAGAGTTCCATGAGCGGACCGGGCTTCACCCGGACACGCACGAGCGAGGCGCCCACCGGCGGGACACAGCTGGGCGGGACGCGAACGTCGGAGTACGCCGAGCAGCTGATCCGCGGGCGCCGCGCGACCCGCGCATTCCGTCCCGACCCCGTACCCGAGGACACTCTGCGCGAGGTCTTCTCCCTGGCCGGCACCGCGCCGTCCAATTCCAACGCGCAGCCGTGGCGGGTCGAGGTGGTCGGTGGCGCACGGCGAGACCGTCTGGCCGACGCCCTGCGAACGGCCCACGCCGAGCGACGCGTCACGGCCGACTACCCGTACTCCGAGAACATGTACGCCCCCGTCCATCAGGAACGGCGGGCCGCCTTCGGTGCCGGTCTGTACGGAGCGCTGGGCATCGGCCCCGACGACCACCCGGCTCGCGCGGCCTATGACGCGGAAAGTCTGGGCTTCTACGGGGCGCCCCATGCCGCGTTCCTGTTCGTCACCGGCGACGGCGGGCCGCGACTGGCCGCCGACGCCGGCGCTTACCTGCAGACGCTGCTGCTGGCCATGACCGGCTACGGCGTGGCCAGTTGCCCGCAGGGCCTGCTCAGCTTCTACGCCGACACCGTCCGCGATCAACTCGGAGTGGACGAGGGGAAGCTGCTTGTGGGTATCTCCTTCGGCTACGCGGACGAGAACGCGCTGGTAAACCGGGTCGCGACCGGCCGGGCGGCTCTGGAGGCAACCACCACATTCCACACCTAGAGTCGGTCCCGAAAGCGCTGGTTACAGCCACTCGTTGAGGGCTGCGACCAGTACGGTCGCCTCGTATCGGACGGCGGGTTTGTCGTATCTCGTGGCCGCAGCGCGGTTCCGTTTCAGCGGGTTGATCCCGCACTCCACGGTGTGCGGATGCGTTCGCGGACGGGCTGGAACCGCGGGCTGTCGTGACGGTGGCCCGCAGCGATCAGCAGGGACAGCGGCTTCTGCCCCTGCTCGGTCACGAGGTGGATCTTCGTCGTCAGGCCACCACGGGAACGTCCGAGCCCGTGATCGTCCGGCTCGGGGTCGACCCCACCGGGCGGCTCACGCTGCAGATCCCCTTTTTGCGCGCGCCGGCGGCGTGTTGGTGGGCACGGCAGACGGTCGAGCCCACTGCCGGTCCGTCAGGTCCCTCGCGCCACACCGTGATCACCACAGCTCAAGATCCGCTTTCGCGACAGCCCCCAGGAGCCCGAGGAGTCGCTGAGCCTCTGACATGTCGATGAGTGCTGCTCGGAGGCAACACCTCTAGAGCGGCAACGGGGTGTGGGGCCAGCGGGCGCGGGCCTGTTCCTGGGAGCGGAGGGTGGCGAGGGTCAGGAGGCCCTGGGAGGGGGCGGTGGTGAGGAGGTCCGGGAGGGCCGGGAGTGGGGCGAGGGCGGCGATGTCGTCCAGGACCAAGGTGAGTGGTGGGTCGAGCCGGCCGGCGGATGACCGTGCGGCCATGAGGCGGCCGTGCTCGACCACGTAGGAGAGGAGTGCGGTGAGCAGGGGCATCGCACCCGGGGTGGTGCGCGGATCCTCGATGGGTTCGCCCACCACGTAGAGCGTTCCCCCTTCGTTCGCGAATGATTCGAGGAGGAGCGCATCCGTTCGGGACGGGGTGCAGGCGTCGCGGAGGTGGACCGAGGAGAGGGCGGACAGGACGCGGCCGACGAGTTCCTGGGCGCGTGCGCGACGTTCGGGGTGGGCGGTGAGCACGGACTCCAGCTCGCCGGCCTGGCCGGCGGACGCCCTGGAGTGGGTGCGCAGGACGCGTACGGGTTCCTGGGCGGCGCCCGTGGCGTGCGTCCAGCGGTGGAGCTGGCGGAAGGGGCGGCCGTCCACGGCGGCGGCGTGCAGCCAGCAGCGCAGCAGGGTCTGGGCGGTGTCCGCGACGGTCGCGTCGAGGGCGCTCGCCGGGCGGACCGGGGCCAGCAGGGCGGCCGCGCGGGCGGCGGCGGTGGCGATGTCCTCGCAGCCGATGGTCGGCGACCAGCGCAGCCTGGCCGGGGTGTCGAGCCGGTGCGTGGGGTCGTAGACCGGTACGGGGCCGAGCTTGGCGCGGGCGTCCTTGGTCTCGGCCCAGAGCGTGGGGTCGGTGGTGGCGATGACGAGGGGGCCGTCGGCGGCGGTGATGGCGGAGAGCACGGTGGCGCGGGCGGCGGACCGGTCGGTGCCGAAGTGGACGCGGGGGAAGACGGGTTCGGTGAGGTGGGTGGTGCCGGGGGTCGCGGGGGTGGTCGGTGACGCCGTGAGTGCGGGGGCGGCGAGGCCGTACGTGGCGGAGGGGACGGGAGAGGCCGAGGACGACGCCGCACCTGAGACGGGCGCGCCCGTACGAGGCGGGAGTGCGCCGGGTGCGGAGGTGCCCGTGAGGGCTGAGGGTGCAGAGGGGGCGCCTGCGGCAGAAGGGAGGAGACCCGCTGCCGGGACGGTGGCGGACGAGGACGCTGTGGCGGAGGGGACGCCTGGCGACGGCGGGAGAGTGCCCGCTGCCGGGACGGCGGCGTACGAAGGCGATCCGGCAGAGGAGACGCCAGCCGACGGCGGGACAGCGCCCGCTGCCGGGACGCCCGCGGGCGAAGACGTCCCGGCCACAGGAACACCTGAAGCCCCAGCCCCCACCCCAGGCACAGAGCCCCCGGACGGCGAAGGTACGCCCGCCACAGGGGAAGCCGCGCCCGCCGCAGCCCCATCACCCACCGATCCCGCCGCACCGGCCACACCCTCAGCCCTCGCCGACGCACCCCCGCCCCCCGCAGTTCCCCCCACGGACTTGTCCCTCGTAGGACCCCCCTGGCGCCGCGCTCGTCGTACCGCGCGGTAGCGGGTCACCGTCCCCAGGGCGAAGATCGTCAGCACCATGAGGATCATCAGTTCGCCGATGAGGAGGCCCCAGAAGAGGCCGTAGCCGGAGAGTTGGCTCTTGGGGGTGTCGGGCCAGGCGGCCGCGAGGTCGTGGGGTTCGGTGACGAGGTGGCGCAGGGCGACGGGGGTGCCGGAGAAGGTGACGTGGTCGGGCCAGGCGCCGTGGGTGAGGAGGCCGGCGAGGCCGGTCGCCGTCCAGACCAGCACGGTCAGGCCGAGGAGGAAGATCAGCAGCCCTATGAGGAGGGAGTCGGGGATGCCGCGGTGTGCGGGGCCCGTCCCGTATCCGTCGCGTCCGAAGTCCGTTCCGTGCCGCACGTCAGTGTCCTGCCGTTCTCACGCCACCGTCTCGCTCGACTTGTTCCGCAGCTGCCTCTCCAGGGCGATGGCCTCGGCGCGCGCCTCGGCCTCCGCGTCGGCCGCGCGGTCCAGTGCGCGGGCCTCGTCCGGGCGCGGTACGGATGCCTCGGTCATCGCGCGGTCGGTGAAGACGAGGGGGCGTTCGGCCTCGGTGACCAGGTGTTTGACGACCTGGACGTTGCCGTTGACGTCCCAGACGGCGATGCCGGGGGTGAGGGTCGGGATGATTTCGACGGCCCAGCGGGGGAGGCCGAGGACGCGTCCGGTGGCGCGTGCCTCGTCGGCCTTCTGGGCGTAGATGGTGCGGGTGGAGGCCATCTTGAGGATCGCGGCGGCCTCTCTGGCGGCCGCGCCGTCGACGACGTCGCTGAGGTGGTGGACGACGGCGACGAAGGAGAGGCCGAGGCGGCGGCCGAATTTCAGCAGGCGCTGGAAGAGTTGGGCGACGAAGGGGGAGTTGATGATGTGCCATGCCTCCTCGACCAGGAAGATCCGTTTCTTCCGGTCGGGGCGGATCCAGGTGTGTTCCAGCCAGACGCCGACGATCGCCATCAGGATGGGCATGGCGATGGAGTTGCGGTCGATGTGGGAGAGGTCGAAGACGATCAGCGGGGCGTCGAGGTCGATGCCGGCGGTGGTCGGTCCGTCGAACATGCCGCGCAGGTCGCCGTCGACGAGGCGGTCCAGTACCAGGGCCACGTCCAGGCCCCAGGCGCGGACGTCGTCTATGTCGACGTTCATGGCCTCGGCGGAGTCGAGCTCCGGGTGCCGCAACTGCTCGACGATGTCGGTCAGTACGGGCTGCCGCCCGGCGGAGGCGTCGGTTCCCTCGGGGTTGTCGTAGGCGCCGAGGACGGCGGAGTGGGCGACCTTGAGGGCGAAGCCGGCCCGCTCGTCGAGTCCGCGGCCCATCGCGACCTCGATGATCGTGCGGAGCAGGGCCAGTTGCCCGGTGGTGGTGATGGACGGGTCGAGGGGGTTGAGCCGGATGCCGCCGTTGAGCGCGGCCGTCGGGTCGAGGCGGATGGGGGTGATGCCCAGTTCCTGGGCGATGAGGTTCCATTCGCCCACGCCGTCCTCGCCCTGGGCGTCCAGGACGACGACCTGCCGGTCGCGGAACCGCATCTGGCGCAGGACGTACGTCTTCTCCAGCGCGGACTTGCCGTTGCCGGACTCGCCGAGGACCAGCCAGTGGGGGGCCGGGAGCTGCTGACCGTAGAGCTGGAAGGGGTCGTAGATGTAGCCCTTGCCGCTGTAGACCTCGCGGCCGATGATCACGCCGGAGTCGCCGAGGCCGGGGGCCGCGGTGGGCAGGTAGACGGCCTGTGCCTGGCCGGTGGAGGTGCGTACGGGCAGCCGGTTGGTCTCCACCTTCCCGAACAGGAAGCTGGTGAAGGCATCGGTGAGGGCACCGAGTGGATCGAGCATGGCCATGACGTACGCGCCTCCCAGCGGCTGTGACGGCGTTAGCGGCGGATACCGGTCGCGAACGGCAGAGTGTTGACGAACGCCCGGTGGTGCTCGCGGTCGCACCACTCCAGCTTGAGGTAGGACTTGCCGGCCGAGGCGCGGATGGTGCGCTTGTCGCGCGCGAGCGCCTCGGGCGAGCGGGAGGAAACGGTGATGTAGCCGACGAGGTTGACGCCGGCGGCTCCGGAGGCGAGGTCCTCGCCGCGCTGGTCGACGCGTCCGTGGTGGGCGATGTCCCGCGGGTCGACGACGCGGTTCATCTTGGCGGCGCGGCTGGCCTCCGCGTCGTCGTTGGTCTTCTCCGTGAGCATCCGCTCGATGGCGATCTCGGTGGGCTCCAGGTCCATGCAGACCGCGACCGTGCGGATGACGTCGGGGGTGTGCACCAGGAGGGGGGCGAGGAAGTTGACGCCCACCGGGGTCAGCGGCCACTCCTTGACCCAGGCGGTGGCGTGGCACCAGGGGGCGCGGGTGGCCGACTCGCGGGTCTTGGCCTGGAGGTACGTCGGCTCGGTCGCGTCCAGCTCGGCCGGCCAGGCGTTGCGCTTGCTCATCGCCTGGATGTGGTCGATGGGGTGGTCCGGGTCGTACATGGAGTGGACGAGGGAGGCGAGACGGGCCTGCCCGAGGGGCTGGCGCACCCGGATGTCGGCCTCGGCGAGGCGGGCGCAGATGTCGGTGAGCTCGCGGGCCATGACGACGGCGAGGCCGGCGTCGCGGTCGGTGCGGCGGAGTCCGCTCTGGGCGGCGGCCGCGCGGGCCATGGTGTGTGCCTCGTTGGCCAGTTCGCGGGTGTAGTGCATGCACGCGACGAGATAGGCCCGGTGCTGCTCGGAAGAGGTGGAGACCATCGACTGGAGCTGGTCGTAGGAGTCCTGGAGCCACTGCGGGGCGGTGGGGTCGCCGCGCTGGGCGACGTCCTTGGCGTGCGCGTCCGGGTCGGCGGGCAGGGTGCGGGCCAGCATCTGGAGGCGGGTGACGAAGCCGTCGCCGTTGGCCACGTGCTTGAGGAGGGTGCCGAAGCGGTCGACGAGGGCCTCCTGGTCCTCGCTGTCGCGCAGGCCGACGCCGGGGCCCTCGATCTCGATGGCGGCGGTGACCGTGCGGCGGTCGGCGTGCAGCAGGACGGCCATCTCGTCCGGGCCGAACGGGGCGGTCAGCCAGTTGATCCGGCCGATGCCGGGCGGCGGGCCGATCTCGACCTCCTGGCCGTCGAGGCGGACGCCGGCCTCGGCGGCGGCGGAGCGGTAGACGGCGCCGCGCCGGACGGTGCGGCGGTAGCTGCGGCTGATCTCGAACCAGCGGTAGAACGTGCGGCCCCGGTAGGGGACGTACACGGCGGCCAGGGCCAGCAGCGGGAAGCTGACGAGGGCCAGGATGCGCAGGGTGAGTTCGGTGATCGACAGGCCGCCGATCATGCCGAGGAAGGCGCCGCCGATGATCAGAGCGATCTCGCCGGTTTCGCGGTTCTTGCCGATCACGGCGTTGGGCCGGGCGCGGCCGATCAGATAGGTGCGTCGGGGTGCGACCGAGGGGATCTCCGTGCTCAACTCCCCTCACCTCCTGCTGTCTTGCCGGTGCGGGCGCTGCTGCTCGGTCCGGGGCTGGTGGGGGTACGGGGTGCGGGGGTGGCCGGCCGGGGCTGGCCGGAGCGGGTGCCGTGTGCGGCGACGCCGCCGGAGACCGCTTCGGTGGAGCGGGATGAGCCGCCCTGGGAGGCGCCCTGGCCGCCGCCGTCGTCGGACCGGCGGGCGCTGTGGGTCTTGATGCCCTGGGAGACCAGGGCGGCGGGGGAGCTGAGAACGGTGGCGGCGGCGTTCTCCGCGCCCCGGCTCATGCGGTTGTTGCGGGAGGCCGCCATCTCGTCGCCGAAGCCGGGGACGAAGCGGTAGATCATCGCGCTGGCGAAGATGGCGAGGATGATGATGGAGAGGCCGGAGACGACGGCGGAGAAGGCGTTGGGGCCGTCGCCGGAGGAGAGCGCCCCGGCGATGCCCAGCACGATGACGATGACCGGTTTGACCAGGATCACCGCGATCATGACGCCTGCCCAGCGCCGTACGTGGCCCCACATGTTCTTGTCGACGAGGCCGGCGTAGACGACGGTGCCCAGCAGCGCGCCGACGTAGAGGAGGGCGGCCCGGACCACCAGTTCCAGCCACAGCACACCGGCCGCCAGGATGGACACCAGGGACACCACGATCAGCATGATCGGGCCGCCGCCGATGTCGGTGCCCTTGGTGAGGGCGTCCGAGAACGAGCCGAAGAAGGTGTCGGTGCGGGCGCCGGTGCCCTTGGCGAGGATGTCGGTGACGCCGTCGGTCGCCGAGACGACGGTGTAGAGGATCAGCGGGGTGAAGGCGGAGGCGAGCACCGTCAGCCACAGGAATCCCACGGCCTCACCGATCGCCTCGGTGAGGCGGACCCCGCGTACCGCGCGCTTGGCGACGGCGAGCAGCCACAGCACGAGGGTGAGCACCGTGGACGCGGCGAAGACCACGGCGTACTGGCGCAGGAAGGCGCTGTTGGTGAAGTCGACCTGGGAGGTGGCCTTCACGGCGTCGGAGAGCTTGGTGACGATCCAGGAGGCGGCCTTGGCGCAGCCGGTGGCGAGCGCGTCGAGCGGGTCGAGGGGGTTGCTGCCGATGTCGGCGCCCGGGTTGGACGGGCCGCCGGTGCCGCCGCGCTGCTCGCACAGCTCCTTGGCCTTGCCCTCCAACAGGCCGCAGGCCGTGTCGGACGGCGAGGGGGACGGTGACGGGGAGCCGGACCCGGACGGGGTGGGCGTCGGGTCCGCGAAGGCGCGGGCGGACAGCAGCACCAGGGTCGTCTGGACGCCGGCGAGCGCCGAGGCGACGGTGAGGGAGCGGCGCCGGTTGTTACCTCGCATAGGTGAACCCTCCGAACCCTTCGACGGCCTTGGACATCTCCTCGGCGGTCGCGGCGGTCTGGTCGGTGGCGATCGGGGCCGGCCCGGTCTTCTGGGTGGATTCGGCGATCTTCCAGTCGCCGCCGACCCATGTCAGCCGCATCGTGGACGTGTACCAGCTCTCCGTGACCGGGTTGCGGGAACCCTGGCCCGCGAGGCCGAACAGCAGGGAGTACCAGACGGAGACCTTGGCGGTGCCGTCCTCGAACTTCTCGGTCCGGGTGCCGACCGGGTTGGCCCGGGACACGAAGGTCATGCCGCCGGGGACACCCCCGTCGGCCTTGAGGCCGGCCGCGGCGAGGAACTTCGGGTCGGAGTAGACCTTGCGGAGGTTCGCCTTGCGGGCCTCGGCGGCTTGCGGGGTGTAGACGGCGTCGAGGATCGCGTCGCGGCGGTCGGCGGTGTACATGCCCGCGCCGGCGAGTGCGACGGCGTAGTTGGCCGCGGCCGACTGCGCGCCCTGTTCCGTCTTGGCGAAGCCGGAGGCGATGCCGTCGTGCTTGCCGCCGACGGGTCTGGTGCCGGTGGGGGCGGTGGCCCCGGCGGCGGTGTCGGGGCGCGGGCCGTCGGAGGGCCGCTCGGGGTCGGAGCCGCCGCCGCGGTTGGCGAAGGCGATGGCCGCGAGCAGCAGGACCACCACCCCGACGGCCATGACGAGGTTGCGGCTGGAGGCGCCGGTGCGGGACCGCCGTCCGGTGCCGTAGGTGTCGCCCTCGCCGTCGGGAAGTCTCGTACGCGTCTGGCCCGTCGGCCCGTCGCGGTAGCCGCTGTCGTCGCCGGCGCTCATCGTCCGTGTGCCCCCTCAACCACCATTGCCGTTTCCGCCCTTGTCCTGCCGCCCTCGTATGACCGTAGCCGCGTGGGGGGCGGCTCGGGTGAAGCGGTACGAGTACATCTCACCGTGACGTCCCCTCAGAAGACGTCGGGCAGAGGCGAATGGGGGACTCTGTGGCATTTGCACTGCTCGTCCCTCTTCTCGTCCCGGTCGGCTTCCGTTCTCCGGTGCCTCCTGTCCCCAGGTGGCGGGCAGGCCAATCGGACCGCTGGTCGCGGGGGTGCCGCGCGGCGGATCGCGTACGGGAACGGGGGAGCATGAGCGGGTGCCTCGGAGGGGGAGGAGCCGCGCCGGGCCGGTGGGGGCGGGTGGAGGCACGAGGGCGGCGGAGGGGCGGGGGAAGGGGGCGCACAGGGACGGGACCGGTGGGTGGGTACACATGCGCCCCCCCGGACCCCGTGGTGCGGGGGTCCGGGGGAGGGGCGGGAGTCGCTAGACGGCCATCCCGTAGACGATGGTGAAGAGTGTGCCGAGTGAGCCGATGATGAAGACGCCGGTCAGTCCGGCGACGATCAGTCCCTTGCCCTGTTCGGCGCTGAAGGTGTCGCGCAGGGCCGTGGCGCCGATGCGCTGCTTGGCGGCGCCCCAGATCGCGATGCCGAGACACAGCAGGATCGCCACCGCCATGATCACCTCGACCATCACGCGTGCCTCGTTGCCCAGGCTGCCGAACGGGCCCCAGTCCGGGGCGATTCCGCCGATAATGGTGGTGATGTCGCCTTTGTCGGCCGCAATGAACATATGTGAACTCACCGCCCCTTATGGGATGTTGCCTACTCGTACCATGTGGCACGGGTCAGTCTCCATCTTCGCCGACAAACACGCCATCAGATGACGGCTCGACGGCATTCTTTGGCGGATCCCGTGGTGATGGCGTGAGAATGCGGCTACCCATAGCCCGTCGGGACCGTTAATCTCACTGTGTGTATCATGGACGGTAACTGTGGGCAATGATCGGTGGGGGTGGTACTGCTCCGCCCCGCCCGGCCGTTCGGCCTGACGGGCCGCCACCGCACCCCGGGGGAGGGCGGTCCGCCGCCCGGTCGAGCGCCCCCTGCGCCGTCCCATGCGCCGTCATGCGGCAGAAACTCGCGGATGTGTTCGGGAAAAGGCGGTGAAGTGGGTGTGGATGGGGGAGGGTTGGAGGGTGCGTAAGTTCTGGATCGCCGGCGGGATCGGGGTCGGGCTGGTGCTCGGCTTCATCGGGCTGCTCGTCTTCGGCACGTACACGGCGGCCGCGAGCCTGAGCGGGGGCCGGGCCACGGGGCTGGCCAAGGGCTCGGTACCGGCCGAGTACCAGGCGCTGGTGCAGAAGTGGGGCACGCTGTGCCCGGCGATAAGCCCCGCGCTGCTCGCCGCGCAGCTCTACCAGGAGAGCGGCTGGAACCCGCGGGCGCAGAGCCCGGCGGCCGCGCAGGGAATAGCGCAGTTCATCCCCGGTACGTGGGCGACGCACGGCATAGACGGCAACGGCGACGGCAAGAAGGACGTCTGGGACCCGGAGGACGCCATTCCGTCGGCGGCCTCGTACGACTGCGAGCTGGCCGGCTATGTGAAGGACGCGCCGGGCGACGCCACGGAGAACATGCTCGCCGCGTACAACGCCGGTGCCTACCGCGTGATCCAGTACAAGGGCGTCCCCCCGTACAGCGAGACGCGGAACTATGTGAAGACCATCACCACGCTGGCCAAGAGCTTCGAGGCGCCCACCGGCCCGGTGGCGGCGTCGAAGCAGGCCGCCGCGGCCATCTACTACGCGCAGGAGCGGCTGGGCACCCCGTACCTGTGGGGCGGGACGGGCACCGCGGGGCAGAGCGGGCGGTTCGACTGCTCCGGGCTGACCCAGGCCGCGTACCGCTCGGTGGGGATAGACCTGCCCCGGGTGGCGAACGACCAGTGGAACGCGGGGCCGCACCCCAAGCGCAGCGAACTGCTCCCCGGGGACCTGGTCTTCTACGCCAACAACCTCAACGATCCGCGCTCCATCCACCACGTCGGGATCTATGTGGGCGGCGGATACATGATCAACGCACCGCACACCGGCGCGGTGATCAGGTTCGACCGGATCGACGCCATGCCGGACTACATGGGAGCGACCCGCGTCACCTCCGACGGCGCGAAAGCACTCCCCCGTGGGAACACCACATGAACATGAGTCGCTGAACAGCGCCCTGAACTGCGGGGAAGGGCCGGGATCAGTCAAGCTTCGATAACGTCGTGGTGATCATCCGGTAGAGAGTGGAACGCACCGCCGGAGTGCCGCGTTTTCCTCACGGGAACGGGCGGACGCGGCACACGCACGACACAGCGATGTGACAGGGCACGACGACCACGGGGGTTGGCAGCACACCGACGGCGCTCGCGCGCGTGACAGGAGATAAGGGGCCACGGCAGATGGCTGGACTCGCACTTGAGGGGCCGAACCCTGACGTCGACGTCCTCGACGGCATCAACGGCCTCGCGAAGGGTGCCCCCCACTGGGTCAACCGCGCGATGGAGTACCTCGGCGAGTACGGCATCATCGCCGCCCTCGGGGTGCTGTGCCTGGTCGCCTGGTGGGGCGCGCGCCGCAGGCCCGGCGCGGCGTACGCGGTCGCCGGGCTGGTGTGGGCGCCGCTGGCCGCCGGCCTCGCGCTGCTGGCGAACATCCCGATCCGCGCGTTCGTCGAACGGCCCCGGCCGTTCACGGAGCACGCCGGTCTCGCCGTCCTCGTCCCGGGCAAGACCGACTTCTCGTTCGTCAGCGATCACGCCACCTTCGCCATGGCCGTCGGGGTGGGCCTCTTCATCGCGCACCGCAGATACGGGCTGATCGGCATCGGGCTCGCGCTGCTCGAAGGGTTCTGCCGCGTCTACATGGGCGTGCACTACCCGACCGATGTGGTCGGCGGCTTCGCGCTGGGCACGGCCGTCGCGCTGCTGCTGGCACCGCCCGCCCAGGCACTGCTGGTGCCGCTGGTGACGGCGGTGGGCCGCACCCGGGCGGGCCGG